>NZ_JAVAMR010000032.1:0-42151 GCF_030731025.1 Microbulbifer sp. 2205BS26-8
AATAAAGCCCTTTGAGGGCGTCACCCTATAAGCTCCCGGCTTTGCCGGGAGTCGTTTAACTTCCTGAAGACAAGTTGAAGTCTATTATTCTTATGCAACTTATTGCATAGCAACAATCGGCGCGCTATGGTGAGGGGATAACAACAAAAGTGAAGCTGCCACCATGACAGACGCCGGCAATCAGAAACGCAGTGCCCCCAAGCCGAGCCGCCTGCGTATTGGCCGGCGCTACCGCGCCAGCCGCCTGGCAGGGCCCTATGATGCCCTGGTGATTGGCTCAGGCATTGGCGGCCTGACCACTGCGGCCATGCTCAGTGCCGCCGGCAAGAAGGTTGTGGTGCTGGAACAGCACTATACAGCGGGGGGGTACACCCACGCCTACGACCGCAACGGCTACGAATGGGATGTGGGCGTGCACTATATTGGGGATGTGGGCGATCACCCCACCATGACCCGCAGGATTTTCGATTTTATTTCCAATCACCAGTTGCACTGGGCGCCCATGGACGACACCTATGACCGGATCTGTATTGGCAAGATGCAATGCGATTTGCGTGCCGGGCGCCGGGCCTTTGTGGATACCCTGGTAAAAGACTTCCCCGATGAGCGGGAAACGATAGAGCGGTATTTGCTGTATCTCAATACGGTGGCCAAGTCCATGCGGCGGGTGGCGATAGAAAAACTGCTGCCTTCCTGGTGTGGACCGGCTGTGCGCCTGTGGAGAAAGCTGCGCGATCCGGCCTGGCTGAACAAGACCACCCGCGAAGTGTTCAATACGCTGACCAAAAATGAAAAGCTGATTGCAATTCTCACCGGTCAGTGGGGTGACAATGGCATGCCCCCGGCCCAGAGCAGTTTTATTATTCACGCGTTGATTGCCAAGCACTACCTGTATGGCGGCTATTACCCAGTGGGTGGGGCCAGCAGGATCGCGGAAACAATTATTCCCCGAATCCAGGCCGGCGGCGGTGAAGTCTTCACCTATGCCGCGGTGGAAACCATTCTCCTGGACGGTCAGCGTGTGCGCGGTGTACGCATGGCGGATGGCACCGAGATCGAGGCTCCGCTGGTGATTTCCGGTGCCGGCGTTTTCAATACCTTTACCCGGTTGCTGCCCCAGAGTGCCAGCGAGCGCCTGGGATACCTGCGTCGCCTGAACAGCGTGAAGCCCTCTATGGCGCATATCTGTTTGTACATAGGCCTGGAAAAAACGGCGGAAGAGTTGCAGCTGCCAAAAACCAACTACTGGCTCTACACCAGCGAGCATTATGAACGGGATATGGGCGATTTTCTTGAGGACAGCAACAGGGAAATACCGCTGACCTATATTTCCTTCCCGTCGGCCAAAGATCCTACGTTCACCCAGCGTTATCCGGGGCGGGCCACGATAGAAATTGTGGCGCCGGCCAATTACGAATGGTTTGCCCAGTGGCGCGATAAACCCTGGGGCAAACGGGGCGATGGGTACGAGGCGCTCAAGGAGGCATTCAGCCAGCGCCTGCTGGAACGTTTGTTCGAGCACTTTCCCCACTTGCGGGGGCAGATTGATTACTATGAACTGTCAACCCCGCTTTCCTCGGAGTACTTCTGCTTTTACCCGCGCGGGGAAATCTACGGCCTCGACCACGATCCAGGCCGTTTCGAGCAGCGCTGGTTGAGGCCCAAGACCCGGCTCAAGGGCCTGTATTTAACCGGTCAGGATGTGATGAGCTGTGGCGTAGCGGGTGCAATGATCTCGGGAACCCTGACTGCGCAGAGTGTTCTTGGCTGGCGCCAGGGCGCAAAGCTGATGCGCCAGGTACTGGATACGACTTCGGGTGCACTAGGCGCCAAGCGCCTAGAAGCCTCCATCAAGGCCACCCCTTGAGGGCGGCTTTGCCCAGGATGCCACCGGTAGCGATGCCGGGTTAACTTTTTCCTGGGCAAACGCGCGACTGTCAATTTGCCGCTGCATCGGATCAGCGCCGCGGCAGTTGACTGGGAATCCGGTCGAAATTCAATACCCGGATCGCCAGGCGCCGGTTTTCTTTCTGGCCTGATTTACTGCTGTTATCCGCGATGGGGTCTGTATCGCCATAGCCCTGGGCTTGCAGCCGCTCTTCGGATATGCCCCGCTCAATCAGAAAGTGTTGAACCCAGTCGGCGCGGCGCTGGGACAAATTCAGGTTTTTCTTCGGATCACCGGCATTGTCGGTATGGCCCTCAATGGCGATTTGCAGATCGGGAAAGTCGCGCATGATGACAAGCAGTGCCTCAAGATCGGCGATGGTCTCCATGCGCGGGGCAAAACCCCCGGGCTCGAATTCCAGGCGCAGAATAAAGGTGTCGCCCCTTTCCCGCGAATTGCCGCGTAAAAAGCGTACCAGTGCATCGGCAAAAGGGGCTGCCTGTCGTGCCGCCTGTTCACTTTCCCCCGATTGTATCCCGGTCACAGGTTGCAGTGCATACTGTTTGTCGGAGTCGTGGCAGCCTGTGAGGAACACTGCCGACAGGGCGAAATAGCACACGGATGGGAATTTGCCCACCATAACAGGAATACCGGTTTCTCGACGTCAATTCCAGTGTAGAACAACAGCTAGGGCCATTATCCCGTGCGCAGGAGTGCCGCTTGGGGGGAGCGGAATGGGCAGAGAAGGGCGGTTGCCGGGGCATCTCCTGCGGTTTGACGGAGTATTAAATAAAGTCCAACACAGCCATCATATTGTTGATCACTTGTGCGCCAGCCCGTTCCAGCAGGTGCGCGCGCGCCGGCTGGGCGAAGCCAACCACCCGCATCCCAGCCGCGGCGGCAGCCCGTACACCGGCTATGGAGTCCTCCACCACCAGGCAGTGATCGGGCGCAATCCCCATGGTGTTCGCCGCGTGGAGGAACAGCTCGGGCCAGGGTTTGCCGCGGGACACATCCTCGGCACTGAAAATCCTGCCCTGGAAGTACTCGTAGAGCCCGGTCTTGCGCAGGGTCAACTGCATTTTCTGGTGGGAGCCGGAGGAGGCCACGCAGCTGGGCAAACCCATCTGCACAAGCTGGTCAAGCAGGCCCTCTATGCCTGCCACAGGCTGTAACTCTGCGTGAAAGGCCTCGCGGATACGCCGCTCGGTATTGCCGAAATAGTGGTCCGGCAAGGGTCCGCCGTAGCGCTTTTCGATTTCCAGCAGGCAATCCTCGGCGGGGCGGCCGCTGAACTGTTCGTCGAGTTCTTCTGCGCTGGTGGGCATACCCAGCTTGTTCATCTCTTCGGCCAGTATGCGACAGACGATATGCTCGCTGTCTACCAGCACACCGTCGCAATCGAAAATGACCAATTCTGTGGAGGGCATAATAGTTTGTGGGAATCAGCGTGCTGAGAGTAGCATCAGGCCCAGTACCACGCCAAGAATACCGCTGATGCGCAGGAAATTTTCATTGCCGCGAGAGAGTTTGATCGCCAGCGCCTTGCCGCGTTCGAAGCCGATCTGCAGCATATAGGCGCCACTGAGCAGTACCAGTACGCCCAGTGCATTGAACAGAATATACCAGTGTCGGGTATCGGCAATAAGCAGCAGGATCAGGCCAACCAGAATCCGGGCCCAGGCGGAAAAGGCGTATCCGGTTTTATTCAGTCGCTCACTGAGATTGCGCGCCAAATGTGGCCGCGCAATAATCGCCACGGACAGTGTGATGATGGCGATGCCCAGAAGCCACACAATTGCTTTAATCATGATTTTCCTTCCCTGTAGTGCCGATCTTTATTTTCGCGGATATTGACCCCACAGCCAAGCTGTCCACTGCAGGGGCGCAGGCTGTGAAAGCACAAGGCACTCTGCGCAGGGTAGCGGTATCCCCGGGGCGATGACCCGGTGCGCCGCGAGAAAGCGGTCTGATCACCGGTAAAATACCACTGCTTACAGATCGCCCCACAGGTACTGCAGGATGGAGAGTGCAGCAATGGGGGCTGTCTCTGTGCGCATAACCCGCGGCCCAAGGCGCAGCGGGATAAAGTCACAGGCCAGTGCTGTGGCAATTTCCGCCTGTGACAGGCCGCCCTCGGGGCCCACCAGCAACAGGGCGGAATCGGGCTTTTCGTGCTCAGCCTGCCAGTGATGCAGGTCCAGCCGGGTGCGGTGGTGCAACACCAGTTTGGCTGCCGGGGTGGTGTCTTGCGCGAGGCTCTGCAGATAGTGCGCCAGTTTCACCGGTTCGGCAATGTCCGGCAGCAAATTCCGCCCGCACTGCTCACAGGCGCTGATGGCAATCTGGCGCCAATGGGTGCGTTTTTTCTGCAGGCGCTCACCGGTGAGTTTTACCTCGCAGCGTTCGGTCAGCAGTGGCTGGAGTACAGTGGCTCCCAGTTCGGTCGCCTTCTGTACCACCCAGTCGAAACGCTCCCCGCGGGAAATGCCAATGGCCAGTGACAGCTCCAGAGGGGACTGGCGGTCGCCTTCCTGAAACGTATCAATACACGCCCGCACACGTTTGCCGGTTGTAGCCAAACTGGCACTGTATTCGCCGCCGCGATCATCAAACAGAGTGAGTGGATGACCGGTGCCCAGGCGCAGGACTTTCACCAGATGCCGCGAGGCCGCCTCGCCCAGTTCAATGTCCCGGAGTCCTGAGAGTGGTTGCGCGGAGAAGATACGCGGGATGCGCATAGAGGGGAAATCCTGTGTTGACACTTTTCCAGCCTTCGGGGCGGGAATTCCTGCAGCCCCATGACGATACCCCACAGCAGGATTGGAAACCCTTATCCAACACCTGCAAATAGCATCTGGACAGGCCTTGTAAAACAGGATGAAAATAGGTTTTTCTTTGCCGGGTAACGTAATCGCTGGAAATGCTTGGTGCCGGGGAGGATATCAAAAAAGGTTTGCTTTGCAAACCGCGCTCACAACCATGCCTGTCAGCCTGGGATTTTAAGGGAGTTCTATTACAATTTGTTTTTTAAGTGGGGAGCAGAGTTGCGATCAATCGTGCCGTTTCTGGGGAAAAGACACCGTGGTAACCGAAGACTGACTGGATTGGTGCGTATCATGGATGCCTTGAAAAACGCAGAAGAATTTTTTGCAGAAGTATGCTTACAAGAGTGGGGTCAAGTATAGCATATTCCATTGCGGCACGCTGTTTATTGAATAAAATGAAATAGCTGAGTTGAACTCCGGGTAGTGGTAGGCAGCTTTATATGGCGTCCTGTAAGTATCGCGAATAATGTATAGACTCCACTGCGATGCCGGCCTGTATAACAATTCTCGGATTACCCAATTAAGGTATACTGATCCGCTGTTGAATTGCCAGCGGACTAGAACCCAGGTAATTCACAATTTCAATGAGATGTCATTGATAGGGCGAGTAAAGCAGTGCCGGGTGTCACGATAAAAGATAACGTGTTATTTTATTAGCGCTCTATTGAGTACTGTCTGTTTCCCTTTGAGCGTCCATCATCCAGAGGTTGCGGTACAGTCTGCAATTCAATTTTATTCTTCTAGAGCTTTCGTTATTCTCCCCCTGCAAACCTGTAATGAATAAAAAGCTATCCGATAAACCTTCTATTGTACACATGTGTCAGTTTTGACAGACTGTCATTCATCAGACTTTGGTAGAATTTCCAGTGAACGCACTCTCTCTGTTCGTGTTGGTTTCAGGGCTGTAGGTCTGCGTTGATAAAAAGCATAAACTTGACGCGCCATCGGGCACTGTCAGAGAGGCAAAATGTCCAGATGGGATTGCAGTAGCAGTCACAATTAGGATAGAAACTATCGATATTTCTTGAAGATGGATTGATTTCTTGGTCTATCCCTTTCGAACGGTTTACGTCGCTGTAATCGCCTGTTACTATGTTCGCGTATAGTTTATGGAATATCAATTTTCTAAATGGCCTTCTTGCTCTTCTAACTGTAATCTAGAAAAATTTCGAAGAAAATCAAGGTCGTCTACTGTCCAGCAATACTCACGCGTACCTGGTTAAAATCTGGTATTGGAACTTAGTTACCATGGAGAAAAATCATGAGAGGTATAACTTTATTTAAAATTTTTCTGTTAGTGCTGCTGCTCACAGATAATGCGATTGCTGAAGAAGTGTATAATTTGTTTTCAAAGCCCGGCAATGGAAATGCTGTTAGCGAAAAAAGTGAAATCCAGGCATCTGAACAGGAAAAAAAAGGAATTATCAATATAGGAAAGTTCAATGAAAATGTAAAAAAAATCACTCATGATTCCAAAGTCGCATTTGATTTGAAAGATAAAAAAATCTTGTTCAAGATTGACAGGATCGTAAAAAAGGGGGTTGAAAGATTCTCTTTTTCTGCATCAAGTGCCGATAGGGGCAATATTCATATTTCTGAAAATAATGGTCGTGTCGTTGGATCCATGAATTATGCCGGTAAATTATTTAAGATAAGGCCCGATGAGAATGGCGATACTGTGTTAATAGAGGTTCCAAAAGAAGAGCTGATTGATCACGATGAAGCCTATCAAGAGAATTACAATTACCTTCCCTTGATTGATCAAAGCTTGATTGACTTCGGCAGTGTGGCAGAGGCAAGTGATTCAGATTCAGAATTTACTGTTATTGTTGCCTATACATCCAATTTTGCAAACAGTGCTGGAGATATTGCTGCGTATATGGATTTGCTTGAACTAGAAACGAATATGTCTTATGAAAACAGCGCAGTCAAAACCAGGGTAAAAATTGTCCACTCATATCAGACTGATTATTCAGATAGCGGCGATTTTGTAACAGACATAATCAGTTTTTCAAATACCAGCAATGCACACACGCGACAATTATATAATTTAAGAAATCAATACAATGCCGATATTATGATGCTTCTTACCGGCAACAATTATAGTGCCTGTGGCCGATCTAGAGCCGTTGGCGCTACAGAACAAAACGCACTGGCTGCAGTCAGGGAGAGTTGTGCAACAGGTTACTATTCATTTGGTCACGAAATTGGGCATTTATTTGGTGCGAGACACATTATCTCGCAAGACCCCTCCATGACACCCTTCCCGTATGGACACGGCTATTGTAATGTCACTCCAGGAACCTGGCGTACCGTGATGGCTCCTAATTGCCCTCAGGGAACAGGGGGATCACGTATCCAATATTGGTCTAATCCCGATATCTCTATACAGGGACAGGCCACAGGAACAAGAGATATCGAATTCTGTGCCAAGGTAATGAATGTGCGTGCTGCGGAGGTTGCCAATTTCAGGGTTTCTCCCACTCCAAATCTGGCATGGCTGATACCGGATTTACAATAATCCTTTTCTAGCAAATCTACAGACACGTTTGCCCTCTGGTGCGGGAGGTAGCTATGACTGGGAACTGAAAAGTGACGAGACAAAGCCATTCGGGGAAAGTTTTCAGGCTGCCTGTTGGCCCTTAAATAGCTATAAAAGGGTATTTGCGTCTTTTTCCCCTGCCCGCAGCGAGTCGGTGGGGGTCGTACATGCAATGGCTCAAAGCCGGTTTCCGGTGGCGTGCCCATTTTTTTGGGCCCGCCTGCATAGCCGGGCACATAACCCCCATCGGAAGTCGGCAGTGGAAAGTACCTCGCGCTGCGCGTTGGCCTTGCGAAAAATGCTATTCAACAACGCAATATCGCTGGTTGTATAGGCCACCTCGATTCTTCGCTGGGTGCTCAAATAATACGATCAGGGGAATAGGTGCTGTCCTACCATGCCCCTGAACGTGAGGGTTTCACCTGTGCGTCAAGTTCTATTCGTTCCCGGGTCAAACCGTCTCCATAGATACCGGTACCCCGGGTCCCTCCAGGCCTTTGCGTTTGGGTCGGATCACTTCAATCACTTTGTATAGATTTGGCACCAGGATCAGGGTGACCGCAGTGGCGAAGAGGACACCAAAAGCGAGACTGATGACCATCGGGATCAAGAACTGTGCCTGGATGGAGCGCTCGAACATAATCGGTACCAGCCCGATAAAAGTGGTAATGGAAGTCAGGATAATCGGGCGGAAGCGGTCGCGCCCCGATTGGATCACCGCTTCCATCACCGCCAACCCCTGGGCGCGCAACTGGTTGATCCGATCCATCAATACCAGGTTATCGTTCACCACAACGCCCGCTGCGGCGAGAAAGCCGAGCATGGACATAATACTGATATCATGCCCCATCAGCAGGTGTCCCACCACCGCACCGAAGAAGCCAAAAGGTACCGCGGTGAGGATGAGCAGCGGCTGCGAATAGGAGCGGAAGGCAATCGCCAGCAGTGCGTAAATGGCGAACAGGGACAGCACAAAGAAAGCCAGGATAGCCCCGTTGAACTCCTCCTCCTCCTGCATTTCTCCCGCGGTTCTCAGGGAGAAGCCGGGGAACCGGCGCTCCAGTTTTGGCACCAGACTTTCGCGCATATCCTTGAGGATTTCTTGCGCAGAGGTGGTGTTTGGCGTGATTTGTGCAGAGACCCGCACAGTGCGCTCGCGATTATTGCGGCGGATAGTGGTATAACCGGGTACATAGACCGCTTCGGCCACCGCCGAGAAGGGCACCTCGCCCGCAGTGGTGCGGATGCGGATGCGATCCATCTGCTCTTCGCTGGCGCGTTCGTCTTGGGGGTAGCGCACCATCACCCGCACATCTTCGCGGCCCCTGGGAATACGTTGCACCTCCTCACCGTAGAAACCCTGGCGCACCTGCCTGGCGATATCGGCGAGGTTGACCCCCAGGGTGGTGGCGTAGGGCTTCAACTGGATTTCGATATCGCGGCGGGCACTGGTGAGGTTGTCGCGTACATCGTAGATGCCGGCGTAGGTATTCAGCTTTTCTTCCACCGCATCTGCAGTGGCGCGCAGTTCATCCATATCTCCCGATGCGGTGCTCAGGTTCAGGCTCAAGCCATTGCTGCCGTCATTGATGGTGGAGTCGATATTCAGGTCCTCGACACTGGCGGGAAGTTCGCCGATCAATGTGCGCCAGCGCAGCGCCAGGGTCTTGGAGGTCACATCGCGCAGCTCGCCATCCACCAGTTGCAGTATGACGTAGATATTGCCGCGCCAATTGAACACCAGTGTATTTTCCAGAAAGGGCTGGCCCTGATTCAGTGCCAGCATCCTCTCGTCTACCGCGAGTTTGTCCGCCGCCGCAAGTATCTGTTCCATCACCCGCTCGGATTCGCGAAAGGGCTCGCCGGAGGCCATGGTGGCCTGCAGCTCCAGCAGGTCAGAGGGTACCTGGGGGGAGAACGAAGAGCCCACATAGCCACTCAGGAATACCGTGATCGAGAGCCCCAGGGCCAGCAGGAAGCCCATAACAGTGGTGCGGCTGTTACCGAGGGACTTTTTCAGCAGTGGCAGGTAGTAGCGGTCCCCGGCGGTTTTCATCGCCCCGGCAAAGTGCCCGCGCATCGTCTGCAGCTTGATACCCAGTGTGGACCTGGCAGGCTTTTCCGGTTTCATGCCCACCAGATGCGCCGGCAGGATCAGCAGCGATTCCACCAGGGAGAAAGCCAGACACAGCAACACCACCACGGGCAGGGACAGCATCATCTGAGCGGTGTAACCGGGTAGAAACAACATAGGGATAAAGAACACCATGGTGGAAGTCACGGCAAAGATCACCGGCGCAGAGACCTGTTTAACCCCCTCCTCCGCGGCCGCCAGGCCGGTAACCCCGCGATCGTGGGCGGCGTGCACCGCTTCCCCCACAATAATCGCATCGTCCACTACAATCCCCAGAATCAGCAGGAAAGCGAACAGCGAGAGCATATTCAGGCTGACACCGGTGACCGGCAGCAGTGCGAAGGCACCGAGGAAAGCCACCACAATCCCCACGGTGACCCACAGGGCAAGCGCGGGGCGCAGGAACAGCATCAGCAGGATGAAAACCAGAGCGAAGCCACTCAGCGCGTTCTTGGTGAGCAGGTTCATACGGCCCTCAAAAGACTTGGAGAAGTCGAACCAGATATCGAACTCCATGCCCTGCGGCAGCTGTGCGCGGTTTTCCTCCATAAATGCCTTGATACGGTCCGCGGTGCCCACCACGTCCAGGGGCTCGCCCTGGCTCACGCGCAGGTTCATGGCCGGATTGCCGTTAAAGCGGATGACGTTGTTGTACTCTTCGAAGCCGTCGCGCACGGTGGCCACATCGCGCAGCAGCAGTACGGAGCCATCGGTGCGGCTGACAACCGGGATATGCTCGAAGTCCTCGGCGGTATAGGCCTGGCCGCGGGTCTGCACCTGGATATCCCCGCGATCCGAACGCACCATGCCCGCGGGCAGGTCCAGGGAGGAGCGTCGCACGGCGTTGGCGACATCGCTGAAGCTCAGGTTATAGCGGCGCAAATCCAGTTCGGAGACTTCGATCGACAGTTCATCCGGGCGATCGCCCCAGACATCCACCCGGCGCACGCCGGGAATCAGCATCAATTTGTCGCGCAGATCCAGAGCGGTTTCCTTGAGCTGATGCTCTGACACAGGCCCGCCCACAGCGATCATCATCAGCTGGGTATCCCATTCCTGCAGGTGGATAATCGGGCGCTCGATCCCCTCGGGAAAGGTGTTGATACTGTCTACTTGTGCCTTGATATCGTTCAGCAGGCGCAACTGGTCGTAGCCATCCACTGCCTGGATGTCCACCGAGGAGTGACTGCGGCGGGAGGCAGAATTGACCTCTTTGATCCCCTTGACCTCGGAGATGGCCTCTTCCACACGCACTGTCACCTGCTGCTCGACTTCTGCCGGGCCGGCGCCGGGGTAGGAAATGTCCACCTCAACGATGCCTGGTTGAATCGCCGGGAACACTTCCCGGTCTATACCGCTGATGCCGAAAATGCCGCCGATAATAATCATAATCATCAGCAGGTTGGCGGCCTTGCTGTTGCGCGCAAACCAGGAAATGATGCCGTTCATCAGCGACCCCCCGGATAGGTATTGTCCGTGGCCGCAGTCTTGTCATCAACGCTGTCGGTCAGGTGTGCGGGTTTTTCGTTTAACGGGTTGGGCGTGAGGACCATCCCTTCGCGGGAGTAACCCAGGCTGGAGACGACCACGCGATCGCCAGTGGCGATATCGCCGCGCAGCCAGACCTTGTCGTCGACACTCTGCAGCAGTTCTACCGCTTTAAAGGTCAGTTGATTCTCTTTATTCAACACCAGCAGGTGGTTTCCTTCATGCAGGGCCTGGCGCGGCAGTATCACGACGTCCTCGAAGGTTCTGCCGGCAATATCCGCCTCCACAAACAAGCCGTTCATCAGTGGCGCCGCGCCCTGGTAGGGATTTTCTACCTGCGCCACCGCGAAGATAAAGCGGCTGTTGGGATCGATGCTGGCTTCGGTGCGCACCAGCTGCGCGCGCCATTCCCGCTCGTGCCCGGCCACGACAGCCCTTAGGCGCACGGCAGGGCTGTTTTCGATCGATTGCCCCAGGGGTAGGTTCAAGAGCGCCAGCTGCTGATCGGTCAGGGGCAGGCGCACCTCGGCGATGCCGGTACTGTGAATTTTTGCCAGCCTGGTGCCCGGAGCGATGTATTGGCCCAGGTCGACATAGGTTTCTACCACGCGACCGGCGAAGGGGGCTGTAATGGTGGTGCGCTCCAGGTCCAGAGCGGCCTGATCGCGATCCGCCCGTGCGGCCGCCACTGCGGCTTCCGCCGCGGCCAGTTGGGGTTTGCGCAGGAACAGGGCGTTGGCGGCCTCACTGCCCAGGTCACGCCACTCCCGCTTGGCCTGCTTTGCACGGCCCTGCTCCTGGGCAAATGTGGAGTCGGCGTTGGCCAGTTGGGATTCGGCGCGGGTGACATTGTGCACATAGTCCGCCTGCTCAAGCTGCAGCAGGGCCTCCCCTGCCGAGAAAAAGCCGCCGGGCACGAACGCTGCATTGACACTTTCAATCACACCGCCGACACGGGCTACTAACTCAATCTCATGGCGGGCATTAACTGTACCCTGGCTGGGCACCAACAGGGTCTGGGGCCCGGGCGCTATATAGAGGATATCCGCCACGGGCGGGATCACCGTCTCTGCTGGCTTTTCCTGAGGTTTTGGCTTGAGGAGTACCGTTGCAGTGATGGCAATCGCCCCAACGGCTACAACAATCATTAACAGCTTGTTCTTCTTGGATACTTTCACCGGCGCCCTCTACTCCGCTTCATCATGGAAGTTGGTTAAATTTTGACTAGCGAGCATTTTACTGGAGTTTGATGCAGATACGAGTGGATTTCTCTGCAGGTCGCCGCACAAGCTAGCGCCCTGTCGCAAACCTTTCTCACCGCGCTCCTGTGGCGCATAATGCCGGCCCGATTTACCCTGATACCGGAGGGGCAGCGGGTCCGCTCACTGCCATCAAAACCGATGGGCTGTGATCCGGTTGAATGCCGCTCCCAGGGGTACGAGCCCTCTCGCAAAATGGATGTAAACATTACATGCTGGATATCAACGTTCGCATCGCCGAAGAACTCAATGTGCGCCCGCAACAGGTAGCCTCTGCAGTCTCCCTGCTGGATGAGGGGGCTACGGTGCCATTTATTGCCCGCTACCGGAAGGAGGTTACGGGTGCCCTGGATGACACCCAGTTGCGCACCCTGGAAGAGCGCCTGCGTTACCTGAGGGAACTGGAAGAGCGCCGCGGGAGCATCCTGAAAAGTATTGATGAGCAGGGCAAACTCACACCGGAACTGACCCGGCAGATCAACGACGCTGAGACCAAGAACCGCCTCGAAGACCTCTATCTCCCTTTTAAACCCAAGCGGCGCAGCAAAGGGCAAATCGCCATTGAGGCGGGCCTTGAGCCCCTGGCCGATGCCCTGATCAACGATCCCGGGCTCGACCCCGCCGCCGAAGCGCTGCAGTACCTCACCCCCGAGCACAAAGATGCCTCTCTGCAGGTAAAAGACAGCAAGGCGGCCCTCGACGGGGCCAAGTTTATCCTGATGGAGCGCTTTGCCGAGGACGCGGAAATCCTCGGGCGACTGCGGGATTTCCTCAAACGTGATGGCCAGGTCAGATCCAAGCTGCTGGATGGCAAAGAGGAAGAGGGCGCTAAATTCCGCGACTATTTCAACTACGCCGAGGACTGGTCCCAAGTGCCATCCCACCGCGCCCTGGCCATTTTCCGCGGTCGCAATGCGGGTATTCTGGCGGTCAGTATCGGCCTGCCGGAGGAATCGGGCGTACCTGCCACTACCGGCCACCCCTGTGAGGTAATGGTGGCCAAACATTTCGATATCCGCGATCAGGGCCGCCCAGCGGACAGCTGGCTCGGCGAGGTGGTGCGCTGGACCTGGCGTATCAAGCTGAGTACAGCGCTGGAAACAGACCTGCTCGGGGCCCTGCGCGAAAAGGCCGAGGAAGAGGCCATCCGGGTCTTCTCCCGCAACCTCCAGGACCTGCTGCTGGCCGCGCCCGCGGGGCAGAAAGCCACCATCGGCCTGGACCCGGGCCTGCGCACCGGCGTCAAGGTCGCTGTAGTGGATGCCACCGGTAAACTGCTGGATCACACCGCCATATTCCCGAACCCGCCCCAGAACCGCCTGCAGGAATCCGCTGCGGTACTTGCCGCCCTGTGCAGCAAGTACCGGGTGGGCCTGATTGCCATCGGCAACGGCACCGCCAGCCGTGAGACTGACAAGTTTGTTGGCGAGACCATCAAACAATACAAGCTTAGCGCCCAGAAAGTGCTGGTGAACGAGGCGGGCGCCTCCGTGTACTCGGCTTCGGCATTTGCCGCACGGGAATTCCCAGATTTGGATGTCACCATCCGCGGTGCCATTTCTATTGCCCGCCGCCTGCAGGACCCACTGGCCGAGCTGGTGAAAATTGAACCCAAATCCATCGGCGTCGGCCAATACCAGCACGACGTTTCCCAGATGCAACTGGCGCGCTCCTTGGATGCGGTGGTGGAAGATTGTGTCAATGGGGTCGGTGCCGAGCTGAACTCTGCCTCTGCCCCGCTCTTGGCCAGGGTTTCCGGACTCACCGCCACCATCGCCGGCAATATTGTCAGCTATCGCGACCAGCACGGCGCCTTTACAAATCGGCAGCAGCTGCTGAACGTGTCGCGCCTTGGGCCCAAGGCGTTCGAGCAGGCCGCGGGCTTTCTGCGCATCGGCACTGGTGAGAACCCGCTGGACAGGTCGGGGGTACACCCGGAAGCCTACCAGGTAGTGAAGCGTATCGCCGAGCGGAACAATCGCGAGATCAATGCCCTGATCGGTGACGCTGCCTTCCTGCGCCGGCTCAACCCCGCCGACTACACCGATGAGAAGTTCGGTGTTCCCACGGTGACCGATATCATTGCCGAACTGGAAAAACCCGGTCGCGACCCGCGCCCGGAGTTTCGCACCGCACGCTTAGAAGAGGGGGTAGAGGGTATCGGGGACCTGCGCATTGGCATGGTACTTGAGGGCACTGTTACCAATGTCACCAATTTTGGTGCTTTTGTGGATATCGGGGTACACCAGGATGGCCTCGCGCATATCTCTGCACTGTCGGACAAGTTTGTGAAGGATCCCCGCGAAGTGGTCAAAGCCGGTGATATCGTCAAAGTGAAAGTGATGGAAGTGGACGTGGCGCGCAAACGCATCGGCCTCTCCATGCGCCTGTCGGATGAGCCGGGGGAGCAGAGCGGTGCTATCCAACGGGGCGACCAGCGTGAGAACCGCCAGGCCCAGCGCTATAACAGGCAGCGGGGCCACCGACAGCAACCGGGTAGCCAGGGTAGTATGGGCGACCTGTTGAAGGCAGCGATGAAAAACAGGAAATAGGCCCCACAGGCCTTGTACAGGGCGATCTGCCAAGTGCTCTTTCCCTGGATCTTTTTATTTTCTTGGATATTGACGCACTAGACTGTGGTTTGCCAATTTGATGGGCCTATTTTCTATTAAGGTGGAGGGCAGCAGGCTTTTGTACCCCATTACCGAATTTTTTCAAGCACCAAAAAGCGGTCTTGTGCACCGGGAAAGTGAGTGCCCCGGGCCGCTTATCAGCCGTCTTGTGACTATGAAATTCCTCTATTGCTGGGGCTACTGCGAATAATAATGGCCCCATTTAAGCCCACTAAAAGTTGGCCCAGGCGCTCTTGGGTTTGTGATATCCATAATGCGTACTTCGTAAAATAAGCCATACATCACTAAAAATTGAAATTTAAAGAAATATTTATCACTCTAATGTTGTTTTTGGGTGATAGTAGATTTTATTTCACTTGATTTTTGTTTCAGCGCTCGAGACAAATGTCCATTGGCGTTATTATCGTCAACATCCTGCAAAAATAAGTGACGCATAAAATAAATAAGTCACGTAGGAATATTTAATACACAAATATAAAATCCTCGGAGGGTTAGATGGAGCACAATTTCAAAAAGAGTTTTCTCAGTCTTGCAATAGCGGGCTCAATTTCTCTGATCTCTTACCAGGGTATTGCCCAGGAAAATGAAGAGGGGCTTACCGAGACAGATGTAGCGGCCGAAGAGGACTACTCGAGCAATGGGGCTGACAACTCTGATGTGAAAGAGTCTGAGGTGGAAGAGGTGGTCGTGACCGGATCCCGTATAGCCCGGGATACTTTCTCCAGCATTTCACCACTGCAGATCATTGATACTGAGGGTACCCGTGAAGCAGGAGTCATTGATGCTTCTTCCATCCTGCAAAACAGTCAGGCGGCTTCCGGTCAGCAGATAGACCTGACTTTTTCCGGCTACGTGCTGGACAACGGGCCGGGATCATCCACTGTGAGCCTGCGCGGCCTGGGTGCCAACCGTACGTTGGTACTGGTGAACGGCCGTCGCCTGGCCCCCGCCGGTGTGGGTGGCGCACCCACCGCCCCGGATCTGAACCTGATTCCATCTACGCTGGTACAACAGTACGACCTCTTGCTGGATGGCGCCTCCTCCATTTATGGCTCTGACGCCGTTGCGGGGGTCACCAATGTGATCCTGAAAAAGGATTTCGATGGCTTTGACTTCGAGTTTTTCAGTGACAATCCCACCCAGGGCAATGGTGAGGAAAACACCTTCAGCCTGAGCTGGGGTAAAAACTTTGATCGCGGGTTTATTGGCATGGGCGCTGAGTATTACGAGAGTGCCGCCGTGACTCTGGATGATCGCGACTGGACCTCGGGCTGCCAACAAAATGTAGAGGTTGGCACCGATGGAAAAATTTCTAAAGCTGATGCTTTCTATACCAATCGCTTCGGTATGGACTGGCGGGGTGGATGTACTGTCGGTTCTCTTGTCGGTCGCGTCAGTGTTCCTTCTTCAGGGAGTATCTACTATACCCCGGGGCAAAGTAACGGGGGCTGGAACGGGTTTTCAGAGTCCAGTCTCTTTGATATCGGTGTCGACGGCGATGGGGATGGCAGAACCGATATTTCCTTCCTGGACTACAGCCTCAACGGCCGGGAAGGCTTTGCACACCTGTTCCCTGAGCAGGATCGGGCCAGCTTTATGGCCTTCGGGGAATACACTTTCGAAGGGGAGATGAATCTGACCCCGTTCTTTGAAACCCTGTATTCAAAGCGTAACACTTTTATCAATACAGGCGCGTCTCAGCTGTTTCCAAGTGTTCCCGCAGACAACCCCTACAATATCTGTAACCCGGATGGGGTGAACGGTGTGGACTGCGGGCTGGCCTACGATGCCCTGCTCACAAATCCGAATTACATTGAAGACTTCATTGCCCGCTATGGAGCACCGCCCAGTGCTTTCGATTTAGAAGTAGGGTCACTTGGGGCACAGGGTACTCAACCGATTGTGGCTGTGCGTGGTGACCGCAATAGGACGGACGTCTCCCTGGAGAGTTTCCGCTTTGTTACTGGCCTGCGCGGGGATCTCCCCATGCTGAATATTGGTTCACTGTCGGACTGGTCCTTTGATACCTACTTCTCCTTTAGCAAGTCCGATGGGCGTTTAACCACCAGGGGTATTCGTGATGACAGGCTCAACCACTCCCTGAATACTACCCGCGAAGATCCAAATAACCCCGGAAGCTATATCTGTGGTGATGGCAGCGATGGCTGTGTGCCGGTCAATCTGTTCGCAGACTCCCTTTATCAGGGGGTTATTGGCGATTTTGCAACTCAGGCGGAGCGGGATTATCTATTTGGTGCCCGCAACTTCCGCACTGAGTATTATCAGAAAATTCTTTCTGGATTTGTTAGTGGAAAGATTGCCAGCTTGCCCGCAGGTGATGTAAGCCTTGTGTTGGGTGCGGAATTCCGCAACGACAGAATCAAGTCAATTCCTAACGATGTTGCCCGGGATGGACTGCTCTTCGGTTATACCCAAGACGGCGGCGCTACCGGTCATAAGGACACCCGGGAGGTCTACGGTGAAATTGAAATTCCCCTGTTGGGTGGAATGTTCCTGGCTGAAGAACTGACCGCAAACCTGTCCACCCGCTACACGGATGATGAGTACTACGGCGATGACCTGACTGAGTCCGTTAAAATTGGCTATCGCCCGATCAATTCGCTGTTGTTGCGCGCAACCTATGGTACTTCCTATCGCGCGCCAAATCTGCGCGAGAACTTTCTGAAAGGCCAGACCGGGTTCCTCGATGTCTCTGACCCCTGTGTGGTTCCAGAGGATGCATTGGGCGGGCTGGGAGGCAGTGGCTATGATCCGTCACTGGATACTCGAGCGCCTGAAGTGTTGGCCAATTGCCTGGCAAATGGAGTGGACCCCACCCAGTTGGAGAACGGCAGCACGACTGTTTACAATTCTGAAGTAACTAGACGGGGCCTGTTGGACCTCGAGCCTGAGACTTCGGAGTCTTATACCGTTGGCTTCTCCTGGGAGCAGCCATTCTTCGATGCCTTTGGGCTGACCCTCGGTATGACTTACTATAAAATTGACATCGAGAATGCCATTGTTGAGCCTTCTGCCCAGTTCTTGATCAATGACTGCTATGGCAGTGTTAATCCAAGTGCCTTCTGCAGCCTGGTTCAGCGGGATGCAGATGGATTTATTAACAATATCAATGCTGAGTTCCTTAACCAGGACCAGGAAGTGTCGCGTGGCTTTGATTACAATATTCGCTATGAGCAGCCGGTAACCGTCTTTGGTGCGCCAATCGAGCTGTCTGCACTGGTCAATATCAACCGTACACTGGAGCGGTCTGTAACCTTCATTGGTGATGACGGTACTGTGGATTTTGATGAATTCAAGGGTGAGTTTGGCAATGCAGAATGGATCGGAAACTCTCAACTGAGAGTCGCCTATGATGACTTCCGCTTTACCTGGAGCTCGCGTTATGTAGGCGCTGTTGAGCAGGATGAGGCTGGGGTGGATGTCTTTAGTGATATTTATGACACCTTGGATACGGGAGTTGAATCCGACACCTGTATTGGTTCAGAAAACGGCGGTGTTGAATGCCGGGATGTGGGCTATGCAGATGATTATTGGGTTCACAGCGCTTCCCTATATTACTATGCAGATACCTGGTTTGCCGGTATCGGGGTTAACAATGTATTCAATGAGGCTCCCCCCGAAGTGGATGGTAGCGAAGTTCTTTCTGTAAATAATGCGCCCATTGGTGCCGGTTACGATTTGCAGGGCCGAACCGTTTTCGTGAATTTGCAAAAGAAATTCTAATTTGCATATACAAGGCCCGCTTTGCGGGCCTTTTTTTCTTGTGGATTAAAAGAGTTTGAGATGAAACCTAGAATTTTAATTCAAAAACTGTTCTTTTTGGCGGTTTTCAGTCTCGCATTTTCTTATGAAGCTTCTGCGAGTTCTCCTTACCCGCTGGAATACTGGGCTTTGCGCGACGTCATAAGGAATGTAGAGCTCTCGCCAGATGGCAAGCATGTGGCACTACTGAAAATCCCCACAAAGGATGGTATGCCCATTATCGAAGTGTACAAAACAGATGCCATGGATCAGGAGCCATATCGCATTAATTCTGACCCGATGGAAATTCAGAGTTTTTACTGGGCCGCGGACGATGTCATCATAATGGGGCTTCGCCAAAAAGTCCGCGACAAGATTGATGGATTTAACCAGGGGGTTTATGAAAGACTTCTTGCCTCTGTTGATATTAAGCGTAAGAAACTAAAAAAATATGATGACCTGGGTTCAGGCATCGAGCACCTGCTGCCAAAGAAGAAAAATAAAATAATATATTCTTATTTCCCAGGAGGGGGCAATGGAAAAATTAAAGAGGCCTTTCGTCCGAGAACATATTATGAGCTTGATCTGAAGACAGGTGCTAAGAAATTAATTCTGCGCGGTAAGTTGGAGCTTGGCGCTGTTGAATTCGATGGGGATGGCGTGCCTTGGCTGGCCAGAGGGTTTGATGCTGGAAAGGGAGAGTTTATTTGGTATGAGCGAGTTACCAATAAGAAGAAATGGCGTGAAATTTACCGGTTAAGCGAAGACAGTTTTGAGACTTTCTCTGTAGTAGGTTTTGACGAGAAAAGTCCAAATATCTTCTTTGTGCGCGCGCAAAATGGAAAGGATAAAATTGGGTTATGGGAGTTCGATGTCCAAAAGAAAGTGTTTTCCCAGCCAATTTATTTGCGTAATGACGTTGATGTTGCAGGCGTAAGCTATCATAGTAACAGTTGGACAAATCCCGATACTGTGGTGGGTGTCAGGTATTATAAAGATGGTGTTCAAACCGAATACTTTGATTCCACGACAGCAGCAATGGTCCAGCAACTGCAAGGAATTATACCGAATGCGGATTTGGTGCGTGTTACTAGTCGCGATAAATCTGGCAATTCTCTTGTGATTTTAAATGTTGGTGCCCGTGACCCGGGATCTTACTATCTGCTGCATAAAGGTAAATTGACTAATATTGGCAGCCGACAACCCCTGCTTGAGGCCGATCAGCTGGCAGATGTGCGCTATATTGAATACAGGGCGCGCGATGGAAAAAAAATACCCGCCTATCTAACAGTGCCGAACGGGGAGCCGCCATTTCCTGCTGTGGTGATGCCGCATGGAGGCCCATTTGTATCCGAGGTCGTCTTGTATGACGAATGGGCGCAAATGCTGGCGAATAATGGCTATCTCGTACTTCAACCGCAGTACAGGGGATCATTGGGATACGGCTTGGAACATTATACTTCCGCATTTAAAAAAGGTGGCCAGGGCGGTTACAAAATGCAGGATGACAAAGATGATGGCATGCTGTATTTGGTTAAAGAGGGGCTTGCAGATCCCGAGCGCCTGGCAATGTTTGGCTGGTCTTACGGTGGTTATGCTGCACTGGTTGCTGCGAGCAGAAAGGAGCAGATATATCAATGTGCTATCGCGGGTGCCGCAGTTGCAGATCCATTAATGCAAGTAAACTACTATCGCTATCGTATGAGGGGGGCTCAAAAGGAAGAGCAGCTTTCTATGTGGGGTGATAGCGTTTCACCACTTGAACAGGCAGCAGAGGTGAATATCCCACTACTGTTGATCCACGGAAGTGTGGATCAGCGCGTTCCGCCGATTCATGCGGAAAAATACCGAAAGGCGTTGGACGCGCATGGAAAGAACTATAAATATGTCGAGCTCGAAGGGGCTGACCACTTTTCCAATACACTGTTTTTCAACCACCAAAAATTGCTATTTGAATCCATGATTGCTTATCTCAAGAATGATTGCGGCCCAAGTGGTTTGTAGGATTCCTGTAGAAACTTGATAGAAAGCCCGGCACCCCTGCTGAGAGTGCCGGGCTTTTTTTATTGCCAAATCGGTCTGCTTGTCTGGTGCTTTTGCCAGTGACAAGGGTTTTTGCCCCGAATGGCCTAGCTGTTACTGTATACTGGGCGGATGCAAAATTCCCTTCAGGCCGAGACTCAGCAAATAGGCATTCACGGCTGACTCGATCTTCTCGGCGCAATCCATACAGATGACCTCCTGCAACAGCCGTTGCATATCCGCCTGTTGCACCGCGCGCAGCGTGGCTTTGACACGGGGCAGGTTGGTGGCATTCATCGACAGCATATCGTAGCCCATGGCCACCAGCAGCAGGGCACCGCCGGGTTCTCCGGCCAGCTCACCGCAGATACTCACCTGGGTACCCGCAGCATGTGCAGCGGCAACGATTTCCTGCAGGGCCCGCAGCACAGCCGGGTGCAGGGCGTGGTAAATATTGGCCACGCGGCTATTGCTGCGGTCCACCGCCAGAAGGTACTGGGTGAGATCGTTGCTGCCCACCGAGATAAAATCCGCATGCTCGGCCAATTCGCGCACCTGGTAGACCGCAGAGGGTACCTCCACCATAACGCCCAGGGGGGGCATGTTGATAGCGTAGCCCTCTTCCAAAAGCTCCCGGTAGGCCCTCTCTATCAACTTGCGAGCGGCTTCGAGTTCACTCAGTCCACTGATCATCGGCAGCATGATGCGCAGGTTATCGAGCCCCTGGCTGGCTTTCATCATGGCGCGCACCTGTGCCAGGAATATTTCCGGGTGATCCAGGGTGACACGGATGCCGCGCCATCCGAGGAAGGGATTGGTCTCTTCTATAGGAAAGTAGGACAGGGACTTGTCACCGCCAATATCCAGGGTGCGCATGGTCACCGGCAGGGGGGCGAAACATTCCAGCTGTTCCCGGTAAATCTCCCGCTGCTCCTCCTCCGAGGGGAAGCGGTCGCGCAGCAGGAAGGGTACTTCGGTGCGAAACAGGCCGACACCCTCGGCACCGCGCTCCCTGGAGCGCACCACATCGGCCATCAGGCCGGTGTTGACCAGAAGACACACCCGGTGGCCGTCTGTGGTTTCTGCGGGGAGACTGGCGGTGTGATCCAGGTTGCGGGTGAGTTCCCGCTCTTCGGCCACAATGGCGTTATAGTGGCGTTTGAGTGCCTCGCCGGGGTGGATATGCAGTACGCCGCGATAGCCGTCCACGACCACGGAGATGCCATCAATGGTCTCGTAGGGCAGGTCCTGAACGCCCATCACGGCTGGCAGCCCCATGGCCCGCGCGATGATGGCCACATGGCTGTTGGCGGAGCCCTTTACGGAAACAACGCCGATCAGTTTTTGCCGGGGGACTTCGGCCAATACCGCGGCGGTGAGCTCCTCCCCCACCAGGACGGTGTTTTCCGGGTAGTCGCGCTCGCTCTGCTGCTGTTGGTACAGGTGGGCCAGCACCCGCACGCCGAGATCGCGCACATCGGCGGCTCTGTCGCGGAAATAAGAGTCGGACATGTTTTCAAAGCGCCGTACATGTTCCAACATAACCTCGGCCCAGGCCCTCGGCGCATAGAGTTGCTGTTGCCGGATGCGATCACAGACCTCGGTGGCAAGGACGTCGTCGTCCAGTATGCTGATGTAGGCATCGAATAGTGTGGACTCTTCGCGGCTGAGTTCGCCCTTGAGGCGCTCCCCCGCCTGGTGGATTTCCTCCCTGGCGGCGGAGAGGGCCTGCTGAAACAGGGCCAGTTCGGAATCTACATCCAGGCACAGGCAATAGGGTACGGTGGCCAGGTTGGCCTGGGGTGTGACGATGCACGCGTGGCCGATCGCAACCCCGGGGGATGCAGTGATGCCGCTAAAGTGGGTTTCGCGCCTCTGCTTGCGCATGCTCGCCAGTATCCCTGTGGCTTCCGCATGGGCAATGACACCGGCGAGCTGGGCAGAGAGGGTCACCAGAAACGCCTCTTCGCCCTCATCGAAGCGACGCTGTTGCTCCTGTTGAACGACAAGCACCCCGAGTACGGTGCGGTGGTGGATAATCGGTGCGCCGAGAAAAGCGCAGAAACGCTCTTCCCCGGTCGCGGGGAAATACTGGAAGGCGGGATGGGACTTGGCCATATCCAGATTGATGGGTTCCTCGCGGGCCACCACACTGCCCACCAGCCCCTCACCCGGCGCCAGGTGTACCTGACCGACAGCATTGGAGTGGAGGCCGTCGGTGGCCATCAGCACATAGTTTCCGGACTGCTTGTCGCGAAGATAAACAGAGCAGACCCGAGTGTGCATTACCTCACGCACACGTTGCACAATAATTTTGAGCACCGCGGGGAGGTCCCTGGCGGTGTTGACTTCCTGTACGATACTGCGCAGAGATCCGAGCAATGGCCTGTCCTCGCCAATCAACGGAGAAAGTTCAGGCCCGGAACCGGTGGGTGCTCCGCCAGGGCCCTAGGTGTTCAGACATAGTAATGATTCCGGTAACTCCCCTATACCGGACTCATCACTGGCGAAAGAGGCGCGCTATTCGCCCTGTTTGTGCAGCCAACGCCTCACCAACTGTATTTGCTGTGGGGCCAGCTCGGTTAGCGCGCGCCGATACACCTCGCGCTTGAAGGTCACTACCTTGCTGAGCGGATGCCAATAGCTCACCCAGCGCCAGTGGTCGAATTCGGGCTTATAGCCGTTATCAAAACTAATGGCGGTCTCCGCCGCCACCAGTTTTAATAAAAACCATTTCTGTTTCTGGCCAATGCACAGCGGTTCGGCACGCCGGCGGATCATCCGCTGCGGCAGGCGGTAGCGCAGCCAGCCGCGTGTGCAGGCGATCATACTGACCTGATCGCGAGTGAGACCGATTTCTTCGTAAAGCTCCCTGTACAGTGCCTGTTCTGGGGTTTCGCCTGGATTAATGCCGCCCTGGGGGAACTGCCAAGCGTCCTTGCCACCGACCCGTCTGGCCCACAGCACCTGGCCGCGGGCATTCAGCATAATGATACCGACGTTGGGGCGAAAGCCCTCTGCATCTATATTACTGCTGTCCTCGCCACCCTGCCTCTGCCTCCTGTTGTTCCGTGAAGGGGGATTGTTGCGATTAGATTGCTTGTTGGGCCTACGGCGGCTTCTTCTCCCGGTTTGAGCCGGCTTGCCGTCGTCCAAAATAACTGTCCTCGATACTGCGTGCTGCTGTACGCTGCACTCGCTTGTCCCGTATTGTTCCACAGAGGGGTGTTTACAGCAATTCGGTGACGCAGTCTGTGTGCAGCGCGTGAATGCAGGGTAAAATTGTATGACGCTGTGGTGGCATTGGTGGGATTTTGGCAGTGGAGTTTTCTTTGGGAATCAATAGTAACGGGGCAGGTGAGTGGTGCACTTGGCAATTTTTGATCTCGACAATACCCTGATCGGCGGAGACAGCGACCATGCCTGGGGCGAGTTCCTGGTACAGCGGGCGCAGGTGGACGGCGAGCACTATCGTTCCACCAATGACCGTTTCTATCGGGACTACCAGCGGGGAGAACTGGACATCTCTGCTTATCTGGAGTTCGCACTGGCGCCTCTGTCCCTGCTGTCGCGCGAGCAGCTGGAAAGCCTGCAAAGGGAATTTATGCAGGAAGTCGTCAGTGAGCTGTGGCTGCCCCGCGCACAGGCGCTGATCGGGGAACACCGCCGCAAAGGGCACCATATCATGATCATTACCGCGACCAATCGCTTTGTTGTGGAGCCGATTGCCACACACTTGGGGGTGGATACCTTACTGGCCACAGAGCCAGAGGAGTTGGAAGGGCGCTTTACCGGGCGCGTAGTCGGCGAGCCCTGTTATCGGGCTGGCAAGGTGGTGCGATTGCACCAGTGGCTGTCACACAACGCAGACTATGTGGACGGACAGAAGTGGTTTTACAGTGACTCGATCAATGATTTGCCACTTCTGACTGAAGTGGAGCATCCGGTCGCCGTGGATCCGGATGCCCGCCTGCGCACAGAGGCGGAAGCGCGGGGCTGGCCGGTAATCAGTCTCCGATGACTGCAGATTCTGGCAAAGGGCAAAAACGGGGGATCGCGTGAACGATACCATTCGGCAAACAGCCTGTGCGCTGTTGCTGGCCAGCCTGGGGGCCTTGTTGGGTTGTGAACAAAAACCCGCAACGCCGCCGGAGTCCGCGCAGGGGGCTGCGCTGGTGCCCATCAGTGAAAAAGCGGCCTCGGATCTCTCGCTGGCGATATGGCAGGCGGGCCAGGCACAGGTCATGCACACCCGCGCCACCGCGGCGACCCTTCGACACGCAGTGGCGGCACTGTTGGAGCACCCCAGTGAAGACCGGTTGGAAAAAGCCAGGCTTGCCTGGCTGGATGCCCACCGGGAGTTCGCTGCGATGCTGCCCTATATCCAGTTGGCCTTTTCTCCGGTGGCTTTGCGCAGTCAGGGTCGCGAGCTGCTGCTGACTTTGGACAGCTGGCCTGCGCACGCGGGGTACCTGGATACGGTGCCAGGCTATTCAGACAGCGGCATAGTCAATGACACCGCCATAGAGCTAACCTTGGCAAACCTGCGCAAGCAGCACCGGCTCACTGCCCATGAGGAGGCGAGCATCGGTTTTCACGCCCTGGAGGTCATGCTCTGGGGGCCTACCAGCGAGCGTATGGCGGAACAGTTTGTCGCCGACTCCAGGGGGGAAAAACCCGAGGCTCTGGCGGCCAATCGGCGCCGTACGCTGACCCGCCTGATCGCCCAGGGTATTGAAGAGGATATGGATGGTCTGGCGCGCAGCTGGCCCAGTACAGCCAATCATCTGTCGCGTCGTTACCTCGCCCTTGGCCCTGTGGCACGGTTGCAACAGATTCGCGCCGCCCATACCCAGGTAATCGACGAATTGCTATTGCCGCGCCTGCCTGAGGGTTCTGACAGCGATGTGGAGAGCAGTCGCGCAGCGGACTCCAAGCAGGCGCTGCTGGCGGCTATGGCAACTTTACAATCCAACTGGATACCCACCGGAGGGAGCGGTTTGGCGGAGTTGCTGCTGGATCGTCACCAGGTGAGTGCGCTGGAGCAGACCTTTGCCGATCTGGAGGCCCTGTTACTGGAGATGGAAGATCCGTTTGAATTAGCGGAATTGGGTCAGCTGGCCAAAGCGCGCAAATTGCTGGAAAAGGTGGCGGGCCTGATGGCTGGTACTACCCAGATTCCCGTTTCCGAAATGGATGTGATGCCCGTTGTCTTGCCGGTAGAGTGAGGCACAGAAATATCAAACCCCGCTAGTCGGGGTTTGATATTGAGCAGAGGAAATCCCTGTAAGCGCTTTACCAGCGGCGTACCGGGCCGGTGTCCACGTGGACGAAATTGCTCTTGGGGTAATAGCCAACGCCACCGACTTTCAAGTCCAGGGCCGCCTGCCGCAGTTTTGACAGGGAAACACCGGGCATACGGATGTCCATAGCCATACCGCGTGTATGGTAGCTGCGCTTGGCGACTCCGCGGCCCGCCGCGCGCAGTTTGGCATTGGTCTTGGCTGAACGGTACCCGGAGATAATCTCAATAGTGCCTTTAAAATTGAATTTTTCCTTCAATTTATACACGATATCCAGCAGTTTCGGGTCCATTCGGGTCACTTCATTGGCCCGGTGGTCACGCAACAGTCGGTTGAACTGCTTGAGACCACTGCTGCTGTAGGCTCCATTGGTCCAGTAGGCGGCCTCCAGTTTCTCCCCGGTATGCAAGTTGCGCATTTTTAGGGTGCGGGAACTGCCGACTTTGGCAAAAGTTGGCCCGGCGCTGACCGCCGCCGCTGTTGCGCAGGTTACAGCCAGAAACCGACGTCTGGATGGATTCTTCATAATTCCGCCTCGTCGCTTGGGGACTTCGGTGCGCCAGGGGGCCAGCGCATCGAAGGTACAGCGGAAAATGTACAAAAAATAACCAAATGTTACAAACCATAGGCTGCTAATTTGAAAATATTCGAAGGTTTTGGCTGGTAAATTATTGCTTGTGAGCTAGGGCCCAGGCACCACCGCTCGAACTATTCCAATGTTGCGGGGCGGCTGGCGGGGACAGCGTTGTCATTTTTGCAAACAGCATAAAAATTCATTTTTTTGTGACTGGCTGGTTCTATTTCTTATGCTTTAGTACCGAAGATGGAAGGGCGCGCTTAGCCTTCGGCCGGGGAGTGGGTTTTCTTGTCGCGGTGGTAAATATCGCGCCGGAACTGCGGGCGTCCGTCACGACCCAGCCAGGCGGTCATATATACGATATAGAGGCGGGGTGCCGGCTTGATGCGCACATTGCGGGTCTGGTCTCCCGAGGCCGCCTGAGCAATCTGGACTCTGTCCCAGCCCTGGGGCGCCAGTAATGCGTAGGCCAGCTCTTCCGGGTGCTGTAGGCGCACACACCCGTGACTGCGCGCGCGCGCCTGTAATGAAAACAGGCTCTTGGCCTGCGTATCGTGCAGAAAGATGGCTCGCTTATTGGGTGTGACAAACTTTAACTTGCCCAGTGTGTTCCCCGGACCACTGATCTGGCGCAGAGTGGCGTGACCGCCTGCGGCACGAGCGATGCCCTCAGTGGTAATGGGGGAGGTGACCCCGCTGTGGTACTGGATAACCCGATACCCGCGTCGGTGCATAGCCGCGGGGTTGTGGCGCGCTTTGGGCAGCAGCTGCGTGACCAGAATACTACGTGGTACAGTCCAGGTGGGGTTGAATACGATGTGGGTGATACGGCTGCGCATATCCGGCGTGCGGGCGCTACTTTTGCCCACTACCGTTTTCATATCGAGCACCACCTGATTGTCCTCCACAAGCAGCAGCCGGTAGTCGGGAATATTGATCAGTACATAGCGACTCTCCGGGGGAAGAGCCAGCCTGTCCCAGCGCTCTGCGTTCAGGGTCATTTGTCCGGCCCGCTCCGTGGGAGAGACAGCCAGCGCAGCGAGGGTTTCCCCTTCCGCAACGCCGCTGGGCGCCAGCCCGTGCCGGCGCTGGAAATTCTCCAGGGCGGTCTGAAGGGCCCTGTCGAAGCGCAGAGGGTCTCCCGCGGGAGCGGAGGTTGGCCCCGGCTGTCCGCGATAATCCCCGTAGAGTTGCAACAGTTTGCGCAGTTGCAGCACCCGCACATTTCTATCGCCGGCCTGTAGCGGCTCGCCCTGGGCAATGGGTTGCCAGTGTTTGGCCAGTTCTCGGTAGCGGTTGGCCGCTTTGCGCAACTGTTCCCCCGACGTTGTCGGGTCGAGTGCCTGCTGGACCCTGGCTGCCAGCAGGGCGCCGCCGCTTGGGGCCGCAGACGCGATCATGCCGAGCAGTGCGGCGAGCCCGAGTTGGCGCAGCAGGTCACAGGCCATAGTGAATGCCCGCAGGGGGGCTTGTGGCTAGCCACGACTTGCCTCTGCTACAGGGCCGTCGCGGCGGTAGATATCCGGGCGGAATTGCAACTGCCCCTTTTCATCTATCCAGGCAGTCCAGTAGGCGACGTAAACGGGTACCGGCTTTTTCAGCGCTACGCCGTGGGTACGGCTGCTCGCCAGGGCGCGGTTGATACGCGCGTTACTCCAGCCGTTTTGCTGTCCCAGCATCATTCGGGCAAACACCATCGGCTTTTCCAGGCGGATACAGCCGTGACTAAAGGCCCGCTGGGACTTTTTGAACAGGTGCTTGCTTTTGGTATCGTGCAAGTAAATGGCATGGCGGTTGGGGATCATAAACTTGACCCGACCCAGGGCGTTTCCCGGCCCACCCCTTTGATGCAGCATGACCTTGCCGCGGCGCACGGCGGCGATATTACCGCGGGTGAAGGGCACGGCTCTGCCGCGGTGGTTGACCAGCCGATATCCTCTGGCGCCCAGCGCAGAGCCGCCTTTCGGCAGCAGCTCTTTCAGGGCGATACTCGGTGGCACACGCCACACTGGATTGAACTCAAGCCGTGTCATGCGCGTGGTCAGTTGCGGGGTTTTGTGTTTTGGCTTGCCCACCACCACCTTCATGCGGAATTGTTCACGATTGTTCTCTATCAGACGCAGGCTGAAATCGGGAATGTTGACAACGATATAGCGCGGACCCAGATCTTTTGGCAGCAGCTCCCAGCGTTTGAGATTGGCTGCGAGGACACGCATCAACTTGGCGGGATTGGTATTGAGGCGGCTGCGGGTGTGCTCGCCAACCAGTGCGTTCGCTTTCAACCCGTGACGCCGCTGGAATCTGCGCACTGCCTGTTGCAGGGATTTATCATACACATCGGCGTGGAGGTTGTCCTTCGATCCTGAAGTATCAAAATCACTGGGGCGGTAATCCCCGTACAGCATCAGCAGGCTGCGCAGTTGCGCGACACGCGGACCGCGACTGCCCGGTGCTATCGGTTGCCCGGCACGAAGCGGTTGCCAATGATCGCTGTCCGCCAGCGCCCGATAGCGCGCCAGTTCCTCACTGAGCAGTGCATATTGTCGCCCCGCTGGTGCAAAGGGGTCGCTGCCGGCAACTGTATTGTTGCCAGCAGACTCTCCGGTCTCGGCAGTGGCCGGGGGCAGCCCGGACCCGAAAGCCAGCAGCAAAGCGAGGGCGCCGGCGTGTCGTAGAGCCCTGTGCAGTGTGCACCTAGAGGGCGGACGCTTGCGAATACCCATAAGTCACCCCTGTCAGCAGTGGAAGGATCAAAGAGACCGAACACTCTGCTCACATTGGTAACTTGTGACTGCGGGACTCCTAATACTATTGAGAAATGCGCTCCCCGGGCTCTGCGAGGCAAAAGGAATATAGAGCAGTTGACCCGGATAGGAGACTCAGGTCCGGGTCAGAAGAATACAGAGGTAGACTTAGAACTGGTTGTCTGTGAGGCCATCTTTGGCATAGATGTCGGGGCGGAAATTCAGATTGCCCTCGCCGTCGACCCAAGCGGTCCAATAGGTAATGTAGATGTTCACCAACTGGGTCAGGTCTATCTCGGTAGTTTTTTCGCCAGTGGTGAGCTGGCCGATGCGCCACTGATCCCAGCGCCCCTGGGGACGCAGCAGGGCCTCCGCCAGGTGGCGCGGCTTTTCCAAGCGGATGCAGCCGTGGCTGTAGCCGCGGTCCGTGCGGGAAAAGAGGGTGCGGGCGCGGGTATCGTGCAGGTAGACATCATGCTTGTTGGGTATCTCGAACTTTATCCGCCCCAGTATATTTTCCTCACCCCCCATTTGGCGCATCAGATAGGTGCCTGCGCTTGCAGCCGAGAGGTTGCCGGAGGTGAGTGGGAGATACTCACCGCTTCCGCCGACCACCCGGTACCCCATGTTTTCCATCCCGGCGGGATTCTTGCGGGCCTTGGGCAGTATTTCATTGACGAGGATGCTGCGCGGTACTGTCCAGGTGGGGTTGAAAATCACCTTGCTGACCCGTGTGGTGATCTCGGGCGTTGCGTGTTTCTTCTTCCCCACAACCACATTCATGGCCAGTTTGACTCGGTCGTTTTCAACATATTGCAGCCGGTAGGCGGGGATATTGACCTGGATAAAACGGTCTCCCAAGCTAGAGGGCAATGCTTCCCGACGATCGATATTCATCTCCACAATCTTCGCCCGCGCAGCGGGAGAGAGGTTGAGGCGCTTTCGGGTGGTGCGCCCCACGATCCCATCTGGTTTGAGACCGTGGCGTTTCTGGAAGCGCATGACGGCCTGGTGCAGGTCCCGGTCGAATCGGTTGTGATCGGCGCCGCGATAGCGGTAGTAAGCCTGGTAGTCGCCGTAGAGAGAGAGCAGATCCCGCAGTCGGCCCACATGGGGGTGGCGGGCCCCCAATGTCATTGCCGGGCCTGGGGGAATCGGGCGCCAGCGTCCACTGGCGGACAGGTCGCGCAATCGCTGCAGCTGGTTTCTCAGCGAATACGCATCGCTGCCATAGGGGGTATCCTCCTCGAAATAGGCCCCCTCGCTATTGACCGGGGATGGGATAGATGTGCTGCCGCGGCCGTGATAATCGCGCCCACGCTGGTTGCGGTTTTGGTTGTAGTAGACCCGGCTGTCGCTGCCACTGGCTCTTGAGCCGCTTGCGCTGCGGTCTGTACGCGTATTGTGGCGTATAGGATCGAGGCTGCGGGTGGAACTGGCGGGGGGCGAGTGGTTGTCTTCATTGCTGTTGTAGTTCTGGGAATAGGGATGGCTGTGCGGACTGCTGCCGATGATACGGGCCCGGTCGTAGCCGCGAAAATACTTGCGTCCACTGGGCTCATTTGAGGCTTGTCGGGGTGTGGTGGTGGGCAAGGCAACCATGCGAAACCCCTGGTCTTCCCGAAATACCGGGGTGATACCGCGGGGTGGACGGCTTTTGGGGGTGAGACGCTCCAACTGGGTATCCTGGGCGTAGGAGACAAACGCATCGGTCAGAAGGACATCCAGCACTGCGGCCATCTGCAGGCGCTGTGGGGTATCGCGCAGGGTGCGGTCGAAATACCCGAGGTGGTAGCGGTAGTCCACCATACTGCTGGGGTTGCCGGAGCTGGCCGCAGTGAGTTGCCTGAGCAGGTCGTTGGCGCTGTCGCTGAGGTTGTAATTATCGAACCAGAGTAGGCGGTAATCGGTGCGCTGGTAAATTTTGCGCACCGCTGCGGGGTTGAAAATGGGGTCCTGGGCGGGCCAGGCATTCGGGTTTTCCTCCAGCCAGTGTATCAGGTGGGGGCGCACGACATTTTCCGGCAGTATCGGTATGGTTTTTTGGTTAGCGGCGAAGGCGTAATAGAGAATAGACACACACAGGCTGCCGAGAATCAGCAGGGGCAGAATGGACTTGCGTTTGCGCTGCTCTGGGTTGAAATACGACATGGTACCTCAGCGATACTGCAGGGGCCCGGTGTTGTCTTGTGGATAATCCCGGGCGCCAGATCGTTGTTACCTTCCCAACCTGTGGCGAGCCCAACCTGATGCTGCTCGGTGTTTGGCGATAGCTCGCACTTGTCATGCGTCCCGCGCGACCTCCTCTTCAGACGCTGACTGGCACCGCACACTTGCGCGTAACTCAACCAATTGCCGTCTGTGAGAGTAAGTATGGCAATAAATGCAGAATTTGCTTGGCGTTTCCTTCTTCTCGTAATGGTCGCCGGGGAGAAGGCGGTTATGAGGCAGGAAACGCCATACGTCCTGTGGCGCGGATGCTGATTTGAAGGAGAGCATTTGATTAGGGAGTAAATGCTTGAGCGATCAGATACGGCCAATTATTCTGCCATGGCTTCCTCGTCTGGCGGGCTTCAGGGGGCAGACTAGGGAATCTCGAAATGACGCAGTGGTCCCTCGGGCTCCCCTTCTGTAAAAGACTGCTCCCACAGCTGACAGCGTCCATTTTTACTGACCGCAATCAGGGTGCTGGCACGTGTGCCGTAGCCGGCTTGATCACTGTCTGGTGCCGCTGCGCCGAGTCGCAGGGCTCTTTGCTGATCAATCTGTACAAATATAGGAGAGAGCGCCCGCTCTCTTACCAGTCCCACACCAGTGTCGGGGAGTGCGGCCTCGGGCGCTGATCGTCGGTTGCGCAGCAGCGCCAGGGCGGGGCGCGCAAAATTGTCCTCGGTGATGGTATCGCCCATGCCCCGCAAGATGCTCCTGAGCCCCCTTTTTCCCTGTATAACCTTCGGCCAGGGGGCGTCTGGTGCGCCGTTGGAAATACCGTGTACACCGATAGGAAAGGGGGAAGGGGCGTGGCGATTACCGGCGCAGATCAGGGGTTTATCGGCCTCCAGATCGAAGAGCAGTGCATTGAAGCCGCGATAGCGCTGCCCCTGGAGCCCCAGGGCAAATTGGCAGGGTGTGCTGTTGCCGGCGAGGAACTTCAGGGGGATTTCGCCGCGGGAGAGCAGGTCTTCGGGCACATCCCGCCCGGGTTCACGGATATTGGTCACTGCGGCGACCCGGCCGCGGGCCATGCCCGCCCAGGTGCCGCCGCCTTGTAGGTCGCGTCCAGCGACCAGGTCGAGTCCTTTCCAGGGCGCTGCGGGTGCGCTGGGTCTGGCATAGAATTCATCGCGATTGGCGAGCAGCAGCAGAGGGTAGTCCCGGTGGCAGCGATACGCGAACAGCAAAAGGCACATAGGGATTTTCCAGGGTGACAGGGCCGGATGCGCCCCTTTCGCTGAGGGGGGCTTTGTGAGCATAATACGCCCTTTGTCGCTGCCAATTCCGATCACCCATGCTGACTTACCCTGAAATTGACCCTGTGGCCTTCGCCGTTGGCCCCTTAAAAGTACACTGGTACGGGCTTATGTACCTGGTCGGCTTTATTGTTGCATGGTGGCTGGCATTGCGGCGAAGTACCAGGCCCTGGTCCCCGGTGATCAAATCCGAAGTGGAGGATTTGATTCTTTACTGTGCCATTGGGGTAGTTGTCGGCGGGCGGCTCGGTTATATGTTCTTCTACAACCTGCCGGAGCTAATTGCAAACCCGCTGTCTGTGCTCAAGGTGTGGGAAGGGGGGATGAGTTTTCACGGCGGCCTGATTGGCGTAATGCTGGCCACAGCCTGGTACGCGCGTAAGATTGGCACTACCTTCCCTGCCTTGATCGATTTTGTTGCTCCCCTGGTACCTATTGGGCTGGGGTTGGGGCGCCTGGGTAATTTTATTGGCCAGGAGTTGTGGGGGCGCCCTACCCAGGGGCCATGGGGGATGGTGTTTCCAAGGGATCCAGAGCTGTTGGCGCGCCATCCTTCGCAACTGTATCAGGCTTTTCTCGAGGGGCTGGTGCTCTTCGCCGTACTTTGGTGGTTTTCCAGCCGACCGCGCCCACGTCTTGCTGTTGGCGGTATGTTTGTACTGCTTTACGGGGTTTTCCGTTTCCTGGTGGAGTTCGTGCGTGAGCCCGATGGCCATATTGGTTTTGATCTGTTTGGCTGGATGACCCGTGGTCAGCTGCTGAGTTTACCGATGATGGTGGCCGGTATTGCCCTTTTGGTGTGGAGCTACCGCACCCAGCCCTCGCCGGAGGAGCGGGACAGAAGTGCTGTCAAACAGGCGTGCACCCATTCGAATGATGGGACGCAACAGTAGATGAAGCAGTATCTGGATCTGATGCGCCATGTGCGTGAGAACGGCGTGGAGAAGGGAGATCGTACGGGCACCGGCACCCTGAGTATTTTTGGCTATCAGATGCGCTTTAACCTGGGCGAGAGTTTCCCGTTAATTACCACGAAAAAATGCCACTTACATTCCATCATCCACGAACTGCTTTGGTTCCTGCGGGGGGAGACCAACATCCGTTATCTGCGCGAAAACGGAGTGCGGATCTGGGATGAGTGGGCCACAGAAACCGGTGATCTGGGGCCGGTATACGGTCGCCAGTGGCGCTGCTGGCCGGCGCCACACGGGCGACATATCGACCAGATGGAGCAGCTGGTGCACCAGCTGAAGACCCGGCCAGACTCCCGCCGCCTCCTGGTCAGTGCCTGGAACCCCGCTGACCTGCCGGATGAGAGCGCCTCCCCTGTGGACAATGTGCGTGCAGGGCGCATGGCCCTTGCCCCCTGTCATGTCCTTTTTCAGTTTTATGTGGCGGACGGCAAGCTGTCCTGCCAGCTGTACCAGCGCAGTGCGGACATCTTCCTCGGAGTGCCTTTCAATATCGCCTCCTACAGCCTGCTTACCCTGATGCTGGCACAGGTGTGCGGGCTGCAGGCCGGTGAGTTTATCCATACCTTCGGCGATGCGCATCTCTACGCCAATCACCTGCTGCAGGCAGAGCTGCAGTTGCAGCGGGAGCCCCTGCCGTCACCGACGATGCACCTGAACCCGGATGTGGGAGACCTGTTCGCCTTCCGCTTTGAGGATTTTGAACTGCGGGATTATCGGGCCCACCCGCATATCCCGGCACCGGTTGCGGTTTAAGAGGGCGTTGTGGACATGGAGATTTCTGTAGCCCTGATTGCTGCAGTGGCGCGCAATGGCGCTATCGGCAAGGACGATGGTTTGCCCTGGCGGCTCTCCGGAGACCTTCAGTTCTTCAAGCGGATCACCATGGGCAAGCCCGTGGTCATGGGGCGCAAGACATTTGAATCCATTGGTCGCCCCCTACCGGGGCGCAACAATATTGTGATCACCCGCAATGCCAGTTGGCAGGCTGGTGGTGTAGAGGTGGTGGCGTCATTGGAGGCGGGGCTCTGCCGGGCCCGCGAGTGGGCCTTGAAGGTCGGTGCAGCGGAGGTGATGGTGATTGGTGGGGCGCAAATTTACCGCCAGGCCTTGCCCCTAGCGTCGCACCTTTATATCACCGAAGTGGACGCTGAGGTGGATGCTGACGCCTTTTTCCCAAAGTTGGATGACTCATGGGTCGAAATTGTAAGAGAGTGTTACCCCGCTTCAGATAGCAATGAGTATAATTACGATTTAGTTCAATACGGCAGATTTAAATAAAAACAATTTGATCAAAAGCTGATCAGCCTGTTAAATTCTCTGATAGCTCGCACAAAGCATGACGCCGCCAATGTGTGAAAGTGACTCGACCGTGTTACCCGGTTGTTACCTTGTTACCCATGCTGGCCGATGCTGACAATCGGCATTTGAATAATCAAATCGGCTGTTTACAATGTGCGGCTCTTAGCTGTCTTCTAACCAATGTTTTTCAAACAAAAGGACACCGCGTTGTGGCAGCTAAATCATCGCGACCATGTTGTGAAATATTGAACCCACTGGGGGGTCTAATGAAAACCAAGCGATTCATGGCTGTGGCGCTGACCACTGCGCTGTCTGCCGGCGCGCTCTATGGCAGCGTAGCCACCGCGGATACTCTCGATAACGTCCTTGCCGTCGGCCAGCAGAAAACCACTGCGGCCCGGGCATCGCAAAAGCGCATCGACAAGATTGCCGAGGAGACCAGCGACCTGCTGCAGGACTTCAAGGTGGTCAACAAGGAAATCGACGGTCTGCGCGTATACAACCGGCAGCTGGAAAAGCAACTGGCCAACCAGCTTGCAGTGATCAACGACCTGGACGAATCCATCGCCAACGTCACTGTCATTGAACGCCAGATCCAGCCACTGATCCTGCGCATGCTGGAGGGCCTGGAGCAGTTCATTGAACTGGACGCGCCCTTCAAACTGGATGAGCGCATGGCCAACCTGGAGCATGTAAAAAATAATATGGACCGTTCCGACATTACGGTTGCGGAGAAATTCCGCGAGGTATTGGAACTGTACAATTACGAAGCGGAGTACGCGCGCAAGATTGACACTTACGGCGACACCCTGAATGTAAACGGCCAGGAGCGCGAAGTGAGCGTGCTGCAGATCGGCCGTATCGCACTGCTCGCCCAGACAACCGATTCCACTATCTCCCTCGCTTACGACAAGGGCCAGCAAGCCTGGGTTGAAATCGATTCTGGCACCTACCGCCGCGCCCTCATGAACGGCTTGAAGATTGCCAGGAAACAGGCCTCCATCGATATCATGACCATGCCGATTCCGGCTCCGGAGGCAGCGCAATGAAAACCTCTATCGCCAAACGCATACTAGTGGCAGCCGCGGCTGGCCTGATCAGCTTCTCTGCAGTTGCGCAGGAAAAAGCCACTTCTCTTGATGACTTGTTGAAGATGGTTCGGCAATCCAAAATTGCGGAATCCCAGGAACACAAGCAGCGCGAAGCTGAATTCCGCCGCCAAAAGGCCAACCAGCAAGCGCTGCTGAACAGGGCCAAAAATATCCGTACCGCTGAGGAAAAACGCTCTGCGGAGCTGGAAAAGCGATATCAGGAGCAGGAAGCCGCCGTTGACCAGAAACGCCAGCAGTTGGATGAACGCCTGGGTTCTCTGAGAGAGCTGTTCGGCCATATGTCCTCTACCGCCGCAGACCTGCGCGCTAGTATCGATTCTTCTCTGGTCTCTGCGCAGTACCCGGGCCGTACAGAATTTATCGACGGCCTGCTTGCCAAAATGAACACGGCCACCAAGCTGCCCACCATTGCAGAAATCGAGCGCCTGTGGTTTGAAATCCAGCGCGAAACGGTTGAATCCGGCAAGGTTGTCAAGTTCAACACCACTGTGATCAAGCCCAATGGCGAACAGACTCAGCAGGAGATTGTTCGTGTAGGTAACTTCAACCTGGTATCCAACGGCAAATACCTGGAGATGAACGACGCCTATAAAGTGGCTGAGCTGATTCGCCAGCCGGACGCCAAATTCCAGAAACTGGCAGAGAATCTGCAGGTTTCCACCGCCGACTTCAGTGCGTTTGGCATTGACCCCACAGGCCCCACCGGCGGTTCCTACCTGAAAGCCATGATCAACAGCCCGGATCTTATCGAACGCTGGCATCAGGGCGGTATTGTCGGCTATATCATCACTGCTGTTGGTGCCTTCGCCATGCTGCTGGCTATCTTGCGCCTGGTCGTGCTGTTCGGTGTCAGTGCCAAGGTGAATGCCCAGCTGCGTTCCGCCACGCCGAATACCAACAACCCGCTGGGCCGCGTACTGGCGGTTGCAGAGGAAAACAAGGGTGTTGACGGTGAAACGCTTGAGCTGAAGATGGAAGAAGCGGTACTGAAGGAGCGCCCGGCGATCGAATCTGGCCTTAATCTGCTGAAAATTATCGCCATGGTGGCGCCGCTGCTGGGCCTTTTGGGTACCGTTACCGGCATGATCATTACCTTCCAGGCGATCACCATCTTCGGTGCCGGTGACCCGAGAGCAATGGCCGGCGGTATCTCCTCTGCGTTGATTACCACGGTCTTGGGTCTGTGTGTCGCTATCCCGACGGTATTGATGCACACTATCGTGAACGGTCGCGCCAAGCGTATCCTGCATATCTTGGAAGAGCAGAGTGCCGGTATCGTGGCGGAAAACGCCGAGCGTAAATAAGAGGAGGCGGCGACATGCACGCACTAATCGACGCGTGGGCCGCTGTCAACGCCTTTATGGCGTCGGGCGGGCCAGTACTGTTCCTGATCGCCGGCCTGACCTTCTTTATGTGGACGCTGATTTTTGAACGGATCTTCTATTTCAACAAGGGCTTGAAAAGTGACGTTCAGGGTGCGGTAGACCTGTGGGAGGGGCGCGGTGAGCGCAATTCCTGGGGTTCCCACCAGATCCGTTATGCGATGATCTCCCGGGTTTCCGAGAGGATTCAGGACAATATGGACATGATTCAGGCCTGTGTGGCCCTGGCGCCTCTATTTGGGCTCCTGGGTACGGTCTGGGGCATGATCAATGTGTTCGATGTTCTCGCGATTACCGGTGGTGGTGACGCCAAGCAGATGGCCAGCGGCGTGTCCATGGCAACTATCCCCACCATGGCGGGTATGGTTGCGGCTCTGTCTGGTGTTTTTGCCAACACCTACCTCACTCGCAAGGCAGAGCGGGAGACCCAGCTGTTGGAAGATCATCTCACCATGGATCACTAGGCACACATCAGCAAATAGGCCAGCTTATTTGCTGTGAAGGTTTAGCCAAGCCAGAGATTCTCGCCACAGGTGCCCCGTGGGCCCCTCGCGGGAAAAGTTCGCTAAGAGAGTTGCTATGAGCAAAAGACAAAATACGGCAGAAGAAGAGGCAGGAGCCATTGACCTCACGCCCATGTTGGACGTGGTGTTTATTATGCTGATCTTCTTTATCGTCACCGCAACTTTTATCAAAGTGCCGGGTGCCGAAGTGGTGAAGCCGGAAGCGACAACCGCTGAACTCAAGGCCGCTTCTATTCTGGTAGCGATCAACGAAAGCAATGAGATCTGGATTGCCAAAGAGAAAGTTGACGAGCGCCAGGTAAGAATCGTCCTGGAGCGTCTCTACTCCGAAAACCCGAAAGGGTGGTTGGTGATTCAGCCCGATAAGGGAGCGAATATTGAGAAAATTGCCCTGATTGCGCAAGCGGCCAGGAAGATCGGTATCGAGAAAGTTTCGGTCGCGACAGAGAAGAGTTAGCTATGAATCCGGTAAGACTCCTTGGGGCCGGTACGTTGGCGGCAGCCACGACATTTGGTCTCATCTTCACCATGCATCAGCTGATTGAGGCAAATATGACTGCTCCGGAGGAAAAGGAGCAGTTCAAAGTTGCCGATGTGGTGATGCCCGAACAAGAACTTGAAACACAATTCAACACCGCCAAACCGGAGAAACCAGAAGATCCGGAAACACCTCCGCCGGAGATGCTTGAGCCGGAATTCGACGACCCAACCATTGACAGCAGCATCAATATCGCAGCCCCCCGCGGCAACGACGGTATCAAGCTGTCCGGGTTCAGCTTTGGCGAGGGCGATTATCTGCCCATTGTGAAAGTACAGGCCCAGTATCCCCGCCGCGCACAACAGCGCGGCATCGAAGGCTATGTTATTGTTATGTATACGGTGACCACCAATGGTTCTGTGCGCGACCCCGTAGTGGTTGAGGCCTTTACTTCGAAGGGTAAGCCAACCACTATTTTCAACCGGAACGCGCTTAAGTCTGCATTGAAGTACAAGTACAAGCCGCGGGTGGTCGATGGCAAGCCGATTGAGGTGCCCAATGTGCGCACCAAGATCAGCTTTACTATGGCCGAGGACTAAAGGGGAAGCACTATGAAGTTGACAACCATGGCTAGAGGTTTGTCCAGGCTCGCTGTGCGCGTGTCGGTAGCCTTTCCCCTGGTCCTGGCACCGGCGGTCAGTGTTACCATACTGGAAGCCGCAGGTGCTTCCGCGCCTTTCGCACAGGCACAGGCACAGGCACAAAAAAAACCCAGCAAGAAGAAAACCCGCAAGGTGCCGGCCATGCGTCAGGCCGCCTACAAAAAGCTGGAAAAAGGCCAGGAAGCTTATGACGCAGAAGACTGGGCGGGCGCACTGGCTGCGCTGAAGGACATGGATGCCAGTAAGAAGCGGTACAATGGCTATGAAATAGCGCAGATGTACAATCTGTTTGGTGTTGTCTATTACAGTATGGAGCGCTACAAGGAGGCGATCCCCTATTTTAAGAAGGTGCTGAACCAGGGTGAGAAAAATCTGCCGGTAGCGCTGGAAGAGGGCACGTTGTTTACATTGGCCCAGTTGTATTTTGTTACTGAGAATTATAAGCAGGCGGTCAACTACCTGAACCAGTGGATGAAGGTTTCAGACCGCGTCACGGCGGATTCTTATGCATTGCGCGCCCAGGCCTATCAGCAGACTGGCGACCAGGGCAAAGCGCTTGCGGATATCAATGTAGCGGTATCCATGTATGAGAAAGAAGGCAAGGTGCCTAAGGAGAACTGGTACGGATTGCAGCAGTACATTTATTTTGAGCGTAATGACTACAAAAGCGTGGCTGCTGTGCTGGAAAAAATGTTGCAGCATTATCCAAAGCCTGTGTACTACGTCACCTTGGCGGCAATGTACGGCGAGCTTAAGCGCGACAGGGACCAGTTGCATATGATGGAGGCGGCATACCTTGCCGGGGCTTTGCAGAAGGAAAAAGACCTGCTGAATATGGGCTATCTCTTTATGGGATATGAGATGCCCTATAAGGGGGCCAAGGTCATTTCCAAAGGGATCAAGGAGAAGAAAATCCCGCGCAATGCCAAGAATCTGGAAACCCTGGCCCAGGCGTACCAGATGGCTCAGGAACTGCAAAAGGCCATTCCGCAATTGGAGGCAGCAGCCAAGCTGTCCGACAAAGGCCAAATCTATTCCCGTCTCGCGAGTATCTATCTGGATCTGGATGAGAATGAGAAAGCCGTTGCGGTGGGCAGGAAGGCCCTGGCCAAAGGCGGGGTTAAGCGCCAGGATCAGTTGTATATTGTAATGGGGATGGCCAATGCCAACCTGAAGCAATATGACGCTGCACTCAGCAGCCTTAAGAAAGCCCTGAAAGACAAGCGCTCTGAGAGAACTGCCAGGCAGTGGATCGCTTTTGTCGAGGGTGAAAAGGCCCGTGAAGAGAAGCTGGCAATTTAGTTGTCTCAGCGTTTGTTTTTAAAAAGGCCGCATAGTTCCATGCGGCCTTTTTTATGTTACAGCAGTAACCTTTTGCTGTGCAGTAGCGGAATTACTCAGCCACCTTGAATAGGATTAGACTGTGCGTTCTCAGTCCATAGAATATCCATAGAATAAAAGGTCTCCAGGGAGGCATGGATTCCCGTGGCCTCCACCTGGGCACGTGTCTGTGCACAATAAAAGACTTCGTCACCAGATTGCCGTCCACATCTTCTTGTGTTCCCTGGTAAGAGGCGATGTTGCACAGCCAACGTCACGGACCACCTTGACTAGCACCGTGTTACTGAAAATGCCCCCCTGGTTGGCATCAACGCCGGTGATGCCCACCGCCACCGCCACCACCTCGCCCAGGCTATCCACCGTGGCAATTGCGGTGTTGTCACTGAACCAGTTCACGCTGGTGGTAATGTCGAGGGTGCTGCCATCGCTGAAATTACCCAGGGCCGTGAGGTGCTGGCTATTACCCTTGGGTAGGCATACCCACTCCGGCCTTACATGGATGCTGGTCAATACCGCGTAGGTCACGGTGACCGGGACCGTATTGCTGACAATGCCGTCCTGGTTGGCGGAGACACTGGTGCTGCCCGCCGCCACCGCCATCAGCTCGCCCAGGCTATCCACGGTGGCAATTGCGGTGTCGTCACTGAACCAGTTCACGCTGGTGGTAATGTCGAGGGTGCTGCCATCGCTGAAATTGCCCAGGGCCGTGAGCTGCTGGCTATAGTCCGCGGGCAGGCTCACCATTGCCGGGGTTACCTGGATACCGGTCAATACCGCGTTGGTTACGGTCACCGAAACCGTATTGCTGATAGTGCCGTCCTGGCTGGCGGAGACACTGGTGCTGCCCACCGCCACCGCCATCAGCTCGCCCAGGCTATCTACCGTGGCAATTGCGGTGTCGTCACTGAACCAGTTCACGCTGGCGGTAATGTCGAGGGTGCTGTCATCGCTGAAAATACCCAGGGCCGCGAGCTGCTGGCTGTAGCCCGCGGGCAGGTTCACCGCCGTCACCGTCACCGTCGGCGTCACCTGGATACTGGTCAATACCGCGCTGGTCACGGTGACCAAGACCCCATTGCTGATAATACCCTCCAGAGTGGCAGCAAGGCTGGTGCTGCCCACCGCCACCGTCACCACCTCGCCCAGGCTATCCACGGTGGCAATTGCGGTGTCGTCACTGAACCAGTTCACGCTGGTGGTAATATCGAGGGTGCTGCTATCGCTGAAAATACCCAGTGCCGTGAGCTGCTGGCTGAAGCCCACGGGCAGGCTCACCACCGTCGGCGTCACCTGGATACTGGTCAATACCGCATTGGTTACGGTGACCAAGACCCCATTGCTGAAAATACCCCCCTGGACGGCAGAAAGGGTGGTGCTGCCCACTGCCACCGTCACCGCCTCGCCCAGGCTATCCACGGTGGCAATTGAGGCGTCGTCACTGAGCCAGGTCACGTTGGTGGTAATGTCGAGGGTGCTGCCATCGCTGAAACCACCCAGTGCCGTGAGCTGCTGGCTGAAGCCCGCGGGCAGGTTCACCACCGCCGGCGTCACCTGGATACTGGTCAATACCGCATTGGTCACGGTGACCGGGACCGTATTGCTGACAATGCCGTCCTGGTTGGCGGAGACACTGGTGCTGCCCACCGCCACCGTCACCACCTCGCCCAGGCTATCCACGGTGGCAATTGCGGTGTTGTCACTGAGCCAGTTCACGCTGGTGGTAATGTCA
>NZ_JAVAMR010000033.1:0-39705 GCF_030731025.1 Microbulbifer sp. 2205BS26-8
ATGTAAATAAGATCGTGGACTTAGCAAATGCACATTGGATTGCTGTCATTGTTAGTGCAGTGATTGCCTTTATAGTAGGTTGGGTAAGGTATTTATCCGAAGCCTAGATTTCCACAACAACCGACACACTTGGCAATAGCTAAGGAGACCAGTTGACTGTAGGCTAGTTAGCTTCTACACAAACAAGCCAGGAACCATATGGGCACCCACACAAACCAGCTGACCCTGCAAACTGTCTTCCGCTCCTGCAGGCTTCTCCGCAATCTGGGGCGGGGCCAACAGACCAAAAGCTTCCTGTGTGGCCGGTATCTCTGACAAGGGGTAGGAAAGTGACGGGGATAGGCTTATTGGGTGGCAAGATTTGGGCTCCTTGCAAATATAAGCCGCTACCCATGAGGTTCTAATCCCGGTTGCGGATTTTGCCGTAACCTGCTCAGTATGCGCGCTCAGTGTAACGTTGTTCATTGATGACCGTCGAACGCTATGCCATTCTTTTCTTGCCGTTGCTGGCTATCTTTTTTAACAACTGTTTGAAGCTGGATGATCGTCCTGTAAGCAGTGTTTCTAAGCCACCTGTTTCCCTATTTCCTGTCCTCTCCATCGCCACCAACCGCGATCAGGTGCGGGAGGATAGTCAAGACTCGTTCGGGGTTACACCCATACAGCTCGTATCTTTTGCTTACCTTGAAAACGATACTAAAGTCGCCAGTACCTGGCGTCGCTGGATTTGATCAGCAAACGCAAGTCGTGGCCATCGGTGAGCCACTGGTCTTTGTTGCCCGGCTTCGCCTGTTTGATGTGTGTGTCTGTTAGGGGCATTGGTGCTAGCAAATTCTATATTGAACCAGGTAGCATCGGATGAGAACGAACGGGAGTGGAATACTTTGGACTGTATAGAGAGCAAATAGCCCCGGTTTACGGGGCTTTGCGGAGGATTTCGAACTTCTATGAACTTTGATGTGGTGCCCAGGGCGGGACTTGAACCCGCACGAGCATAGCTCACTACCCCCTCAAGATAGCGTGTCTACCAATTCCACCACCTGGGCAAAACTCTTACTGCTGTTCCTCTGTTTCCGGTTTTGGATCAACCGGCGCTTGTTGTGAACCGTTACTTTGCTCGGGTACCTGGGGGACATCACCGGCCTCCAAGTCTGCTTCAAGCTGCGGGATATCTTCGATCTCAGGCAGCTCCGTAGCCGGGCCAATCTGCTCAACGGCAGCAGGTATCTGCGGCAGGTCCGCATCCATGTCGACATTCGCACCCTGGCGGGCCAAAATAGCCAGGCCGAAGCTGGTCACGAAGAACACTGTGGCAAGAATCGCTGTCAGATGCGAAAAGAAATTCCCGCTTCCCTGACTGCCAAAAACAGTCTGTGAGGCACCGGCACCAAAAGAAGCACCCGCTTCAGCGCCTTTACCCTGTTGCAACAAAATCAGGCCGATAATACTCAGCGCGGTCAGAACATGTACAATTAATACCAATTTTTCCATTTTCTGGAAACTCTCTATCTGGGTTTGCCAACCCGTTATTCAGCCTTCCTGACTGTAACTATACAGCAGCACGGCATATCCCCGCGAACTCTCTCGCATCGAGTGAAGCGCCACCTACCAGGGCGCCATCAATATCAGCCTGCGCAAACAGTGCACTGGCGTTGGCGGATTTTACACTACCGCCATACAAAATCTGTACTTTGGAGCCAACATCGCCCAACTGGGTACGGATAAACTTATGGACACTCTGCGCCTCTTCAGGAGAAGCGGTTTTGCCTGTGCCTATGGCCCACACCGGCTCGTAGGCCACAACCGAGCGTTTCCAGGCATCCTCTTCAATCACCGCTTTCACTGCCTGTAACTGCGAGGCGACCACTTCCAGAGTATGCCCTTGATCCCGCTCTTGCAGGGTTTCACCCACACAGAGAATGGGGATCAAATTGACCGCTTGAGCGGCTACAAATTTTTTTGCCACCAGCTCACTGGTTTCATGGTAAAAGCTGCGCCGCTCGGAATGCCCGACAATGACATAGCGTACATTGCAATCCAGCAGCATATGTGCGGAAACCTCACCGGTAAAAGCCCCATCGAGCTCATGGCTGAGGTTTTGCCCACCCACTGCAAAACTGCCTTTTTCCTCGGCGGCCCGGGCAGCCAGAGAGAGGTAGGGAAAGGGCGGGCATACCACAACATCCGCGGAAACGCTCTCCAACTCGAGATCGGTGAAGAAACGCTCGGCAAAGGTACGATTGCCGTTCATCTTCCAGTTGGCTGCTACCAGCGATATTCGCATGTGGGCTCCTTCAAGGGGCGCAAATCTTAGCGGCTATGCCGCCAACATACAAGCCAAAATATCCGGCCTGGTTACCCATCGGCAGTAGCGGATTCCCCTGTTATCCCCAGACGGTATCAGCTGTTCCCAACCCGCTCTACCACAGAGGCAATATGCTTTGCCAGCTGCTCCACCTGAACACGGTCACGCCCTTCAACCATCACCCGGATCAGGGGTTCGGTACCGGAGGGGCGCAGCAATACCCGGCCACTTTGGGCCAGTTGCAGTTCAGCATCACTGACCGCGGATTGCACATCTGAATGCTCCAGCACGCCATCCCGATGCCTGAGTCGCACATTCACCATGTGCTGGGGAAGCATTTTCATACGCGCCTTCAACTGGTGCAAAGGCTCGCCGAAGTCGGACAAGGCCCGCAATACCCGCAGTGCAGCAACAATACCATCCCCGGTAGTTGAGGCGTCGGCACAGATAATATGCCCGGAAGACTCCCCGCCAAGCAGCCAGCCATTGGCCAGCATTTTCTCTAGAACATAGCGATCGCCAACCTTGGCACGCTCAAATGGAATGCTGCGCTCGCCCAGGGCCAGCTCGAAACCATAGTTGCTCATCAGGGTCCCGACGACCCCCTTGCATCCGCCAAGACACTCCTGTTGGTGCAAGGCGATAATAAAGAGCAGCTGGTCGCCATCAATCAGTTCACCATTGCGATCGACAAGTAAGACCCGGTCGCCATCCCCATCGAAAGCCACCCCGAGATCAGCACCCTGTTCCAGTACAGCGTTCCGCAGCTGCCCGGGCTTGGTGGAACCGCACTCCAAATTGATATTCCGCCCATTGGGATCTATGCCAATGGCACTGACCTCTGCACCCAGTTCACGAAATACCTTGGGGGCGATGTGGTAAGTGGCCCCATTGGCACAGTCCAGAACTATTTTGAGCCCCTCCAGGGAGAACCCCCAGGGCGTGGCAGCCTTACAGAATTCAATATACCGGGCGGCTGCATCATCGATGCGCTGTGCCTTGCCGAGATTCTTTGCAGTTTGCATCGGTACATCCAGCACAGCTTCAATCTCCCGCTCAATCTGGTCGGGGAGCTTGCTGCCCGTGGCACTGAAAAATTTGATACCGTTATCCTGGTAGGGATTGTGCGAAGCGCTGATCACAATACCTGCGCGCGCATGGAAAGTGCGCGTGAGGTAGGCAATGGCCGGTGTCGGCATCGGGCCGAGCAGCCCAACATCCACCCCGGCATTAATCAGGCCAGCTTCTAGCGCCGCCTCGAACATATAGCCCGACACCCGGGTATCCTTGCCAATCAGGATATTGGGGCGCCCCGGACGTTTCTCTCCCGGCAATTTACCTAACACCATGCCGGCGGCATAGCCCAGCCGCAACATGAAATCCGGGGTAATGGTGCCCTCACCGACACGTCCACGAATACCGTCGGTGCCAAAATACTTTCTCTCCATACCTCTTCCCGATTATGTGTTTGGCCGCTTTTTGCGCGGCTGGTGAAAGTCACATTTGCACCCCGGCGGCTCGGAGTCACTGTGATGGCAAAGCCGCCTAGACCTCGCAATCCACCATTTGCCGCAGGCGCAGCGCATCAACTGTCTCGGCCACATCGTGCACCCGCAAAATTCTTGCCCCTCGCTGGGCGGCGAGCATGGCCAGTGCAAGACTGCCGGGCAGGCGCTGATCCACCTCCCGCTGCAACAGGCGGCCAATCATCGACTTGCGTGACAGCCCGGCCAGTATGGGCATATCCGGTGGAGCCAGCAGTGACAGGCTGCGCAACAGCGCCAAGTTGTGCGCATCGGACTTACCAAAACCGAAACCCGGGTCCAGAATCAGACGCTGCCGGTTGATGCCCTGGGCTTCACAGGCACTTACCCGACTCTTTAAATAGGCAGCCACCTCCTCTACCACATTGGCGTAGGCAGGGGCGCTTTGCATGGTGCCCGGCTGCCCCTGCATATGCATCAGGCAAATGGGCAAACCTGTTTCAGCTGCCGCCTCCAAAGCACCGGGACGCTCTAAAGCCCGCACATCGTTAATCAATCCGGCGCCCTCAGCGGCAGCTGCCCGCATCACCGCAGGTGTACTGGTATCGACAGAAACAACAACGCCAAAATTCGCACAGATAGCCTCCACCACCGGCACCACCCTGTCCAGCTCTTGCTGTTCCGATACCGGGGTGGCCCCTGGGCGAGTGGATTCCCCCCCCACATCAATGATTGCAGCCCCCTCACCCAGCATTTGCCCGGCACGGCGCAGCGCCAGGGACAGATCCAGATGCCCAGCAGTGTAGTAGCTGCCACCATCGGAAAACGAGTCCGGGGTTGCGTTCAGTACACCCATGACCACGGGTGCAGACAAATCCAGGGTGTATTTTCCACAGGTAATGTTCATAGGCAGTGATAAAAAAACGGAATACCGGGGCAGAACAGGCTAGCGCCTCAATTCCTGCCGGGCATTCCGTCGGTATCGTGTGAGTTTTTCGCCTGAAACTCAGTGGCCGTTCAGGGGGCCACCCACAGGGTTGCTTTTGTCGGTCACAGGAGGCGATTCTTTAGCTTCTTTTTCACCGCTGGAATTGCTGCCGCCGGAACCAAAGTTATTGTCCTGCCAATCTTTCGGCGGACGCACCTTGCGGCGTGCCATCAGGTCGTCTACCTGCTCGGCATCTAGGGTTTCATATTCCATCAGCGCATCCTTCATCGCCTCAAGGATATCCCGGTTCTCCTCCAGCAGTTTACTGGCCCGCTCATAGCAGCTATCTATAATGCGGCGCACTTCCGCCTCAATTTCATAGGAGGTCTTGCCGGATACCGGGTTGCTGTGTCCGGGCTGGCCGCTCTCGTCTTCACCATAGTGCAGGGGCCCCAGCTTCTCAGAGAGACCCCACTTGGTGACCATATTGCGCGCCAGGTCGGTGGCCCGCTCAATATCGTTGGAAGCACCGGTAGTGACCCCATCAATCCCTAGGGTCATTTCTTCGGCAATGCGACCGCCAAACAGGGAGCACAGCTGCGACTCAATGGCGCGCTTGGAGAGGCTGTATTTGTCCTCCTCCGGCAAAAATTGGGTGATGCCCAAAGCGCGGCCACGGGGAATGATGGTGACTTTGTGCACTGGGTCATGCTCGGGCACCAGGCGACCGATAATCGCGTGGCCCGCCTCATGATAGGCGGTATTGACCTTTTCCTTCTCATTCATGACCATGGATTTACGCTCTGCGCCCATCATGATCTTGTCACGGGCCCGTTCGAATTCATCCATGGTGACGGTGCGTTTGTTGGCGCGGGCGGCAAACAGTGCTGCCTCATTGACCAGATTGGCCAGGTCTGCACCGGAAAAACCGGGCGTACCCCGTGCGATTGTCTGCGCATTCACCTTGTCATCCAGCGGCACCTTGCGCATATGCACCTTGAGGATCTGCTCACGGCCACGGATATCCGGCAGACCCACAAACACCTGGCGGTCGAACCGGCCGGGACGCAATAGGGCGTGGTCGAGCACATCCGGACGGTTGGTGGCGGCAATCACGATCACCCCTTCATTGCCCTCAAAGCCGTCCATCTCAACCAGCAGCTGATTCAGGGTCTGCTCTCGCTCGTCATGGCCACCACCGACACCGGCACCCCGGTGTCGGCCAACGGCATCAATTTCATCAATAAAGATAATACAGGGTGCCTGCTTCTTGGCCTGTTCAAACATATCCCTTACACGGGAGGCGCCCACGCCCACAAACATCTCCACAAAGTCGGAGCCGGAAATGGAGAAGAACGGGACCTTGGCCTCACCGGCAATGGCCTTGGCCAGCAGGGTTTTGCCCGTACCGGGAGGGCCACACATCAGCACCCCGCGGGGGATATTGCCGCCCAGGCGCTGGAATTTGGTGGGGTCGCGCAAAAACTCCACCAGCTCCTGCACTTCCTCCTTGGCCTCATCCACGCCTGCCACATCGGCGAAAGTTGTCTTGATCTGATCCTCACCCAGCAGGCGCGCCTTGCTCTTACCAAAAGCCATCGGGCCGGAGCGGCCACCGGCACCCCCCTGCATCTGGCGCATAAAGAACATAAATACCGCAATAATGATCAAAATCGGGAAGCTGGCGACCAACAGCTGTTGCCAGATACTCGGGGATTCCGGTTCGCGTCCGATGAACTGCACATTGCTGCGCACCAGCTCATTGGTCAATTCGTCATCTATGATTTGCGGCTGTATGGTCTTGAAGCGGCTGCCATCGGCCTTCTCACCAGTGATCACCAGGCCATCTACAACCACACTTTTTATCTGGCCTGACTGCACATCCTGAACAAAGTCGGAATAGCTGAGAGCCTCATCCCGGGATTGTGGTTTGAAGTTCTGAAACACCATCAGCAGGACCGCTGCGATGACCAACCACAGTACCAGGTTTTTCGCCATATCATTCAAAGGGATAGCCCTCTCGCTTTCGCACTCAATATCCGTCTATTTCGGCAACACTGGTAACATCGCTACCGGTTCAAACCAGTATAGGCGCGGAGGGCAACAGCCCGAACCGCCAATACACGGTTGCTTATACCATACCAGGCACGCAGACCCGAAATGCGCCCCGCCCTAGCCGCCCTTGAATCCCCGCGCCACCACATATACCTCGCGGGAACGGGGTCTGGAGGCGCCGGGCTTACGGGTCACAACACTGTTGTAACTGGCTCGCAGGTCGCGGATCAGCGCATCGAACCCCTCACCCTGAAAAACCTTGGCGACAAAAGCACCACCCGGTTTCAATACCTGACGTGCCAAATCCAGGGCCAGCTCCACCAGGTACATGGAGGCGGGCTGATCCACATCACGTATTCCACTCATATTGGGGGCCATATCAGAAATCACAAGGTCCGCCATCTCCTCGCCAAGGTGCTGCAAGAGCTTGCTGAGCACCCACGCCTCGGTAAAGTCACCCTGAATGAAGTCCACACCAGCCAGTGGATCCATCGGCAGTATGTCTGACGCCAAAACCCGACCTTTGTGCCCCACCAGTGTCGCGGCCACCTGGGACCACCCCCCTGGCGCTGTCCCCAGATCAATCACGGTCATACCCGGCTTGAACAGGCGGTCCCTGTTTTGCAGCTCCAGCAATTTATAGCTGGCACGGGAACGGTAGCCCTCCTTCAGGGACTGCTTGACGTATTGGTCATTAAAATGCTCACGCAACCAGCGGTGGCTGCTCTTGGATCGGCCCATCGGGTACAATACCTACACATCACAACTAAATGGTAAAGCGGCCCCAGGCCGCGATCTGACTCGCCATGCAGCTGCCGGCGAGGATTGCGATCTGCGACCGCTTCCACATCGATATCCAACAAGTGGTAAATGGAGTATTGTATGCCTTTAACCGCCCACCGCAAAAAAGCACTGCGCAGCCTGGGCCACAACCTCAAGCCGGTGGTGACCATAGCTGGCAACGGGCTCAGCGAGGGCGTGAGAGAGGAGCTGGATCGGGCGCTTGAGGATCACGAACTGATCAAGGTCAAACTAATGATCGCCAACCGCGAGGAACGCCACCAACTGGTGGACGCACTCTGTGAACAGTCCTCATGCGAACTGGTACAGGAAATTGGCAAGATTGCGCTGATATACCGCGCTGCGCAAAAACCGGATATTCGAAAATCCAACTTATTGAAATAAAGAATCTGCTGCAGTCAAAGCCGCTCGCTTAAAAAACCTTAACGATTCAGGTGTCAATACACAACAGACTTGCCTGCTGAAAGACCAATGCAAGGTCCAGTTTATCGCAACTCTGGGCCCATACCCTGACAACTCTGCCCGCTGGCTTTTGATTTTTTGGGCCGTGTAAGCCGTTCATCTCTGGCATAAGAGGCACTATCCCCGTCAGTATCTGGATTAAAGGATTGGTTTCAAACGCAAACTCCTGCGCAGTGATCAGACCATTAGAATCTTCTTCAGAAATGCCACTCAAGGCGACTTGAAGCTCTCAAAACTTGGGCAGCCCGAGATCATCCTGATCGCGACCATAAACTGGCTTTAATAAAAATCAGTCTTCGCCAAGAACCCTGATCAACATCGACACTGCCCTGCGCCACATCAGTTAGGTAGCCTGAACGCTACAAAGTGAAATAATCACAAACTCCGGCGATCAGATCCGGGCGCCACCATCAATATCCAGAACACGGCCGGTAACAAAGTCATTTTCAAGGATAAAAGCCACAGTGGAGGCAATTTCCTCCTGCTCCCCCAGGCGGCGTAAAGGCACTTTTTTGACCAGGCCCTGCAGAATCTCGGGGCGCATCTGCGCAACCATCTCTGTGCCAATAAAGCCCGGGGCGATGGCCGCAACACGCACACCGTAGCGGGCCAGCTCGCGAGCCCAGGTCACTGTCATGGCCGCAACTCCTGCCTTACTTGCGGAGTAATTTGTCTGCCCCATATTGCCGGCCCGGGACAAGCTGGAAATATTTATCATCACGCTGCCTTTGCCGCTTTCGGCCATAATACCCGCGGCAGCGCGGCCACAGAGAAAAACGCCAGTCAGATTGACATCAATCACCGACTGCCATTGGGAGAGGGACATGCGATCGGTGACTTTACCCTCCTTGTATTTGATCAGCATGCCATCACGCATAATCCCGGCGTTATTAATCAATACCTGCAGGCCGCCAAAGTCCTGGGCAATTTGGCTGAAACCGGTATCCACCGCTTCTTCATTGGCGACATTCATGTCATAACTGCGCACTTCTGCAGCGAACTTTTTACAGGAGGAAACACTTTGTTCCAATCCCGCTGCATTAACATCAATCAGCGCTAGACGGGCGCCGCGCTCCGCCAGGTACAAGGCCATTGCACGCCCCAACCCCTGGCCTGCACCAGTAATCGCCACTATGCTGTCGGCAATTTGCATGTTGAACTCCTTATTTCCAATTTCTGGATTTCCCGCGATCCAATCAGTCTTGTAACCTTTGCCCGATGAGCACCTTTGAAATACCGTTGACCTGTACGGAACGCATGTCTTTCAAAAGCAGGCACCGGCCTGGAACCGGCAGCAGGTTCAACCCGTGCCACTTTGTCCAGACGACCTGTTTGGTTATTTCTAATTAAGGCAGAAGGGAAGAATACCCCTCTTCCAGGATCGTATGCGGCATGGATACCCACTTACGAACATACAGGGACCTATTCACCGTGCGGCTTGATGCTGCGGAGCACTACCATTGGTATCCAACACCCACCGTCACCCGGGTGTCTTCTTTTTGGCTTTGCAAAGATGGGGTATTGTCGTACTGCCAATGATAGCCAATTTCCATCAATACCCCCTCCACCAGGGGAGTGCGCAGTCCCACTTTGGCATTCGCCTGGTAGTCATCGCTGTGATCCAGTGATTGCAGCGTTTCCTGGTCAAAATACACTTCCGGCCCCATAGCAAATTTATAATGGTAATTCATTGCCAAACGCCCCGCCACATAGCGGTCATCCTGGTCTTCGCTCAATGCTTCATCGATAAACTCTTCCTTCAGGCTGCTGACACCGCCTTCCAGAGAAAATGCCGTCTTGTCTGTATCGTAAAACAGATAACCGAGACCGAGGCCCATCTTTGTCCCCAGGTCCAGATTTCTGGCCTCCTCACGCTCCAGTGCGCTGTTCGCCGCAGCAAACCACTTTTCTGCGAAAATCCAACGCAGCCCGTAGGTCAGCTGGTATTTTTCCAGGACATCCTCCTCCTCACTGCCCTGACCCCGATAGAGGGCACCAATCAAATGGTGAACGTCTCCGGCGCGCACATCCAGATTGATATTTGCATCCAAATCTTCGCGCTCGCGGTTGCCCCGTTCAAACACTCCACCGGCACTGACACCACCGTGAAAAACCACCGGGTTGTTGACAAAGTAAGTGTAGGGCTCTGCGCGCTCCACACCCAGGAAATCAATAAACCAGCCTTCCCCCGCAGCGCAATAAAGCTCCCAGCGCTCCTGACGGTGCCCTGCCAGCGTACAGGGCCCCTCGCGCCCGGCAATTTTCAGCTCGGTATCAATATCCATTGAAACAACCTGGGTTTTATTCACCTTGACCTCACCAAAGGTCTCGGATTTCCAGACCACCTGGTTTTTATCCACCAGTATCAGCGCTCCCTGAATCCGATCGCCATTCTCGAGCGTGAGTACACCTGCCAGGACCTGTAACGGAGCCAAGCAGAGGAATGTGTGTATGCAGGACTTGAAAAAGTGTATCGATAAAACCACAGGGAAAACCAGCAGGAAACATCTGTTTTAGTAGCGCAATAATGCCACAGTCGGAATACTGTGACACAGTGTGACAATCTGCGGCCTTGCCACAGGCGCCGGTATGGAGCTTTTTCCGATATCCAGCTAGCAACTTTACTGTTGCTATTTCGTCAAATCCGCACCTAATATACGATAAAAGGCAGAAGCATGAGGTTTTTGTGCCAACATCTACCCCATCCAACAGCCCATCAGTCGAAAGCAGTGCGCTCTCCAGAATATGTCGCGTTCTGAACGCTATCCCCAGTGGTCGAGTGGTCACATATGGTGATCTGGCCGAGATGGCCGGCTACCCGCGGGCGGCCCGGCTGGCTGGCGGGGTGTTGCGCAAGCTGCCCAAGGACACGCAGCTGCCCTGGCACAGGGTCATCAATGCCCAGGGGCGCATCTCATTGCCGGAGCCCGGCGCCTCCCGCCAGCGCAGGCGCCTGGAAGATGAGGGGGTCACCTTCCTGAAAGGCCGGGTGGATATGACCAGGTACCGCTGGCTCCCCTAAATGCATTGCCACAAGTCTGCCGCCCTAGCGCATTCCGCCCAAGGGAGCACTGGTAAGCCCATCAGCATCCGTGGGGTCTCTATGCCGCCTCACCATTACCTCGCCAGGGGGCAACGGCGAACAGCAGCAACATTCCCGGAACCGCCAGAGCAGCACACAGCAAAAAGAAATTGGTCCATCCCATAAACTCCACCAGAAAGCCTGTTGTCGCATTCACAAGCGTTCTCGGCAGTAAAGTCAAGGCACTGAACAAAGCAAATTGTGTAGCCGTGTGCAATTTACTGGTTGTGCGGGCGATAAAGGCAATGAGCACCGCTGTACCGAGCCCAACCCCCAAATACTCAAAGGCAATAACGACCGCTAAAAGCCAGAGGCTGGGGTTGAAGCCGGATGTTCCCACCAGTTCCCCATTGACCTCTGACAAGATCATAAAGCCAAAAATGGATAGAAACTGAACAACGCCAAAAATCCACAGGCATTTGTTGATGCCGATCCGCACAATCAGCAAGCCACCAAAAAAGCCGCCGATCGCGGCTGGCCAGAGACCGGCATTTTTAGCCACAATACCAATATCTGTCTTGGAGTACCCCATATCCAGGTAGTAGGGGGTGGCCAGTGCCGTAGCCATGTTGTCGCCGAGCTTGTACAGGAACATAAACGCCAGCACCAGGAGTGCTTGCTTGACGCCATTGCGATTGAAAAATTCCACAAATGGCAGCACTATGGCGTCGCGAAGTGTGCCAGGTCGCGCGGCCGGATGTTTTGGCTCATCAACCGCCAGTGTCATAAAAACGGCAATCAGCATAAATGCGGCGGTGATCCAAAACACCTGATTCCAGGCCAGGTGATCCGACAGGATCAGGCTCAGGGAGCCGGGAACAAGTCCGGAAATCCGGTAGGCATTTGCATAAAAGGAGTTGCCCAGCCCCAGTTCTCGATCCGGCAGGATTTCCCGGCGAAAGGCATCCAAGACGATATCCTGGCTGGCACTGAAAAATGCGACTCCAAGGCACAGTACCGCAATGGTCCAGATATTGAATTGGGGATTGAACATCCCCATTGCACCAATACAAATAATCAGCAGAAGCTGCATCACCAGCATCCAGCCGCGCCGCCGCCCCAAAATAGGAAAGGCGTATCGCTCCATAAGCGGCGACCAGAGAAATTTCCAGGTGTAGGGCAACCCCAGCAGGGCAAAAATGCCGATCGTTGCCAAGTCCACCCCCTCGGAGCGCAGCCAGGCCGGTACCAATTGTATCAGTACATAAAATGGCATTCCCGAGGCAAAGCCTGTGCCGATACAGATCAGCATACGCCGATTGAATACCGCTTCCCTGACCGTTGCGTGCGTCATAATTTATCGCTTATTACTTGTTAAACTTCAGGAACCGTACTCGACACCAGGCCGCTTAGCGCCCCCACAGCACCTCAAGCTCAGCCTCGGCCAGTTTATTCGCGTTCACATGAAAGCCCACCTTGGCCGGAGAAGCATTTTCATCCAGTGGTAATGACTCCACCTTTAAGGCAAATACCTGGAAACGATAGCGGTGATCGCCGTGCCCTTTGGGCGGGCAGGCACCACCATATCCCAGATTCCCATAGTCATTACTGACCTGGATCGCCTCCGGGATCAAGCCGTTTTTCAGGTCACCGGCGCCCTCTGGCAGGCTGGTGGTATCCGCGGGAATATTGAACACTACCCAGTGCCACCATCCACTGCCAGTGGGTGCATCCGGATCGTATACCATGACCGCATAACTTTTAGTGCCTTCGGGAGCCCCTTTCCAACTGAGCTGGGGAGACAGATTTTCCCCACCACAACCGCCATAGACATGTGCCAGCGGCATTTTTTGCCTGGGGCTGAGGGAACTGGATGAAAGCGCCAACTGGCCGGCATGGGATATCATAGCCATCAGTAAAAGTGCAGACGCCACAAGGCCCTTGGCGAGGTTGCGGCAATGTAAACGGCAAAATCCAAAGTGCATAGCCAAAACTCCCATTGTTACTCTCCCACAGTGGCCAGCAGCCCGGAGACCCTGTCCAGATCCAGGTTGCCGCCCGTCAAGACAATTGCGATATGTTTATTGCGAAAGCGAGCCCCGTGTTCCAGTACTGCAGCGAAACCCACTGCGGCAGAGGGCTCCACCAGTTGTTTAGTGCGGGTCCACAACAATCCCATGGCCCGCACAATACCATTTTCTGATACTGTCACAATATCCCGTACAGTGCGGCGAATTATCGTATAGTTCCTGCGCCCGAGTGTTGTACGCAGGCCATCGGCAATCGTCTGCGGTTTCTTGCCGGTAATGTGCACACCGCCACGCAGTGAGCGCTGGGCATCATCGGCACCGACGGGTTCGGCACCAATAACCAGCATATCCGGGGCCAATGCCGCCATTGCCAGGCCGATACCCGCGAGCAAGCCACCACCACCGACAGGCGCCAGAATCACATCAGGAGTAAAGCCCTGTTCACGGCATTGCTGCACAATTTCCAAGGCAACGGTGCCCTGTCCGGCGATAATGCGACTGTCATCATATGGCGGTACTACATGGGCCCCAGTTTGCCGCACCACCGCCTGCAGGGTCGATTCCCGTTCCGCCAGACTGGGACCACAGGGAACGATTACCGCACCATACCCCTCGACCGCCGCGCGCTTCGCTCTGGGTGCGGTCTTGGGCATCACCACCGTACAGGATAACCCGCGCGCCGCCGCGGCCCAGGCCAGGGCGGCGCCGTGATTGCCGGAGGAGTGGGTTGCCACAGCCACCGTCCCTTCCGGCAGCCGGGACAGGGCATTGGCTGCACCACGTGCCTTGAAGGCCCCCACTTTCTGCATATGCTCACATTTAAACCACACATTGGCACCACTCAGCCGATCCAGTTGCTGGGAGCGTATCAGTGGGGTTCGGTGGATTGTTCCGGCTATATTTTGTGCGCCAGAAAAAACGTCAGCGCTGGTAGGTAAGTCATTTCGGTCTGGGGGCATAGTACTTGTTATCTTTCTAGTTGAGTGCCGTATATACCAAGCCATTGCCCCGCAAACCAGCAGCACAGGTCCTGTACAGGCCAGCAATCCAGAAAGTCATTCATGGGCTTTGATCAACTCCCTTGAAAGACTGACACATCTGTGGGCAGAGGCTTGGTGTTTAAAGAGGCGCGCTAGAACCTACCTGCTCAACATTCGCAGCCATTTTAACTTTCCAGAAGTACCGGGAGCATAGACAAGTCTGCATTCAGGATATTTCCGCGTTTTATCACCGCCTGAAAGTGGCTGAAGATGTTGAAGCCATACCCATCCTGGCAGAAGCTCCTGCCACTGTTACTCACGCCTGAAACAGCCAACGCTCGGCCAGCGTAAATATCCTATCGTCGTTTACGCTGATATTACCGGAACCGCACAGGAATAAGACTACGATGACCATTTCCATCACTGAGTGTAACCGGCACGGTTGACCGCAGAACCCTTGCCAGAAACTCTCAGCAGATGCACGCTGTCAGGTATCATCCTGTGGGAAGGTAGCTTGAAGTGATACGGCCAGCGAAAAACTCCCAGGCAATAAAAGTGCTGTATCGGATTTGCTCACATACACTTTGGTAAAGCTCCATGGTATCAGGCAAATAACACTACCAGCGCCAAGGCGGTCACCCACAGCAGTAGGGCTCTGGACAGCAGGGCCTGCAGGCCCTCAATCTGCGCACCACACTGGCGCTGGGCCTGTGACAAATCTCCAGCGGCTCCACATTCACTGGCATCAATCCCACCCAGGGCACCTTCGAGATAGGCTTCCAGCACCTGAGCCGTATCCCGCTCGTGACACATCAGGCATTGGCGCCAGGCGCGGTGACACCCAGCAAAATTGCCGACAATTGCGAAACTGATTCCCATTACCCTGACCGGCAACCACTCAAGCAGCCACAGCCAGCGTCCTGCAGTACCATCCCGATCCGTATTGCCACTGCGCTGTGCATACAGAGCACTCAAGCGAAATAGCAGCGCCCCCGGCATACCCAACACAATAAACCAGAATAAAACCGCAAACAGGCGCTCGAAAGCGCAATAGGCCGCACCGCGGAATACCTGCTCATGCAGTTGCCTGCCATCCGCCGGCTGCTCGTGCAGCTCTTTCAGCAGCGGTGAGGCGACCTCGGCAGCAGCAGTCAGATCACCACGGTACCACTCACAGAGATAGTTGGCCAAAACAGTATGAAAGTCACCCCGACCCAGGCAGTAGAGCAGCAGTGGCACGCCTGCTACCAGCAGCCCAAGCCCACCCGCAACGGATTGTGCCACGAGCATGAGCACTGCCACCGCAAGTACTGGAGGCAGTAGGGTGGCAGCAAGCAAAAATCCGGCATGGCCCCGCAACGGTGCCAGATTGTCCAGGCGTTCACACCACTTGGCAAACCAATCATCGCGGTGTATGGAAGCGCCGGACCCCCAGATTTGTACCAGTGCCAACGTGAATAAAACAATTAGAAGAGTCATAGCGATATCGCTTTAGCCTCCAGAGAGGAAGGCAGGGAACCAAGGAAAGTGCTGCGCCCCCTATTTATACCCAACCAGGGCAGGCGCCAGCCCCAATAACAACGGGATTGTAACGGTGCTGATTGCCGATACACCAGCAGCGGGTGAAAGAAGCCGTTACTGTGCAGTCTCGTGAAGTTCGCGCAGGTAGCGCTCCCAGTCAAATCCGGGGCCGGGATCTAACTTGCGCCCTGGAGCTATATCGGAGTGCCTGGCAATTCTATCGAAATCTATAGAGGGATAAGCCTGCATCACAGCCGCACTGACCTCTGTCAGTGCACAGTACTGAGCATCGGTATAAATATCGGTATCCAGCCCCTCCAACTCAATGCCAATAGAAAAATCGTTACAATTGCTGCGGCCTTCGAATTCAGACCTGCCCGCATGCCAGGCGCGCCGGTCCAAGGGGACATACTGTGTGACGATACCATCGCGGTCGATCAGGATATGGGCCGAGACCTGTAAAGCGACGATCTCAGTAAAATAGGGATGGGCGTCGATATCCAACTGCCCCAGAAAGAAAGCATCGATATAGGGCCCGCCGTATTGTCCCGGTGGCAAACTGATGCTGTGGACCACCAGGAGATCCACAGGGCAGTTTTCGGGCCGCCTGTTGCAGTGGGGACTGGGGACCCGGCGCGCCCCGGACAACCAACCGGCATCCACTTGGTATTTCAATCTGCGATCTCCACTCCAGAGAACCCACCCCCGCCATGTGTCTCAGGGGTTCAGCAGATACCATTTTATGGAAGCGTTGATCGATATGCCAATCCCGTGGAGGCGGCTTGGTTCGATTCACAGCACTCCCCCGTCAGCAATCCGGTTTCCACAGGGGCAACTGAGCTCTCCCCTAGCTCTGCTCGCTGCGCTTCTTGCGCACATTGCCAATCACTGACTGCAGAGCGCGTTCAAACAGCATGCCGTCATCCAGGGGCAGCAGTTGCGCAGAGCGCAGTGCATACGCCAGCTCTAGGCGGCCGAACTCCGCCACCTTGGCGCCATTGCGGTTTACAAAAATAAACTGTTCGATATCGCGGATCACCGCGGCCAGGCGGCAGCGAAACTGCTCTTCTTCCGAACGCTTCAGCTCAAACCAGCTACCCTGGGCCAGGCGGAATGTCATTTGCCAGTGTGGATCGGATTCATCCAGCAATGCCAGCCCCTCCTGTTTGGGTATGGGGGAGACAACCTCCGCCTGTGCGACGGCCTGCTCCAGCTCCTCCATTTGCGGAATGGCAATTTCCTCTGGTCCGGCTATTTGCTCATCCACTGTATGCGTGAGCTTCGATAACCTAGAGTCATCCTTGGGTTGGGTGCCATTGGTCTGTGATGGAGGGGGCTCTGGAGTGGCGGCAGCAGCAGTCCTGTCGACTGTCGTCTCCGCAACCTCCGAATGCTCTGCGGCCGTTGCGGCTCTCACGCCCCGCGCCACCTGCTCCCTAAGCTGGCGCTCGCGCTTTTCACTAAGCTTTTGTGCAAGGGCAAAACGCTCGCGATAGATTTCCTTTAATCCCGCAAACAAGCTGCGCGCCTCGAAAGTTTCGTAAGAGAGCGCCTCAACGCCCTCGCGCAGACGCTCCTGCAATACCGGCAACAAGGTGAGCAGCTGCTTGCGTGCGTCCGGCATCGGCGCCTGCACACTCCATACCAGATCCCGCGCGGTACGCACATCCCGACGCCAGGTTTCGCTTCCGGTACCCTCTTTCACACAGGTGAGAAACAACACGTTGTTCCAGACCTTGTACAGCCAGTCCCGTACAACAGGGGGCAGATCCCGCTCGGCCACCAAGGCATCCATCACCGCAGCCACACGAGCCCGTGCGGCCTGGGTCTTGGCTCGGCCATCGGCCTCGTCCACGATCCGGCGCTCGAGCATTTCCGCGCGTTTGCGCTCCCGCGCAATAAACTTATCCAGGGAAGCCAGCAATACGGAAAAAATCGTTATATCCTGATCAAACTCATTCAGGACGCGCTCAACAATCTGGGACATCTCCCGGTAGAGCGGATCAGACTCATAATTGTCCCCGGACTGCCAGCCCGTCGCGGCGTCCGCCAGTGCATTGAGCAGCTTGCGCGCGGGATGGCCACCTTTGCTGAAAAAAGACTTATCCGCAATCGCCACCTTGAGCAACGGCAGTTGCAGACGCCCGAGCTGGGACTTGATCGGGGTGGCGAGGCTGCGGTCTTCCAGAATAAAGGAAAACAGCATTTCCACCAGCTTGATGACATCGCTGTCCACTTTCGCCAGAGAGGCACTCTGATTCACATCCAGCAGCCGCTGCTGCAGAAGCGCACTCACATCCAGTAACTGCGCGACACCCGAGCCCCGGTAATCGGCCCCGCTTTGCAGGGCTCCCAAATGGGAGAGCAGATCGCCGGCCGCCATGGGGGCTAATCCCGCCGCGGCCGGCACCAGCCCAGGAGCGAAATGCGCAGTGGCCGAGGTATTTACAGGGACATTTGCACCCCCTGTGAGAGGGGCCGCAGCATTTCCAGGAAAAGAAGACCCCGGGTAGGCCGGGCGCTGCCGACTGGTGCGCTGTTGCTCGCGCAGCGAGGGCAGTACTCCCTGCTCTACCAACAATTGATTACAGAATTCATAAAAACCCCGCAGCTGCAGCATCACTTCCTGCTCGAATTTTTTCAGCAGTGTGAGGCGGGCACGAATATGGAGATCCAGCGTCTGTGCGGATGCCACAAAGGCATCGCAGATCACATCTGGACCCAAGGGATTATTCTTATCGTAGACCTTGACCGAATAGAGTGTATTCAGACGTACACAAAGCTCGGCGAGGGGTTCGGCAAAATCACGTTTAGCATTGGCCACCATGGTGTCCGCGGCAACCAGTTGTTCCAGATCATCATTGTGCACCAGCGACAGGCTGTCCGGGGCAAAATCGGGTTCCTGCTGCGGTTCACGACGGATTTGGAAGGCTTGCTCCACATTGCCGACAAAACGATCGACTATGTTGCGGCGCTCCACCCGCAGCAGGCGCAGAGCCTGAAACAGGCCGTCTTGCTCTTCCTGGCCATGGGCGCGTTCGGCCATGGCAAACAGAGAGTCATCCACCTTGCCAAACAGTGCCTTGACCCGCTCGCGCAGTTGGGCACTGGCCTTTTCCTTTAGCAACACAACCGCCGAAGGCAGGACAGCGGGCTTGCCTGCAGTCACCCCTTGTCGCCCCGCGCTTTTCTCGGAAAGGGAAACAACCTTGCTGGATTCACTCATTGCCAAGAGGCCCTTTTCATGCCATCCGGTCTATTGTGTATTTGCTGACATAGAAATCCTGTCGGCCCCGTGAGCCCCGGGCAAACACCCGGACTCGTTTTTGCTGGGATCCCGCTGTGCAGGGGCCGCCCAGTAAAATACGCTTACTATCCTGCGGGAAAAAGCAACAAAGGCTCTTCAGATATCCGAGGCTTCGACGCCATAAACCCAGAGGCTGTGCCCGGTGACTCAATGGGCAATCAGGCAATCCGCTTTCCTTGCCCAGCCAATTCTACTCGTGTTACGACGCACTGTTACACAGTTTCGCGACATATTTGAGAAACCTGTCACAGCAAATTATTGGCCCAGTTGCCAACTGTGAAGGTGGCCACACGGAGTGTGGGCACGCTGCCCTGGACAAACAAATTTCCGTCTCTTTTGGTAAACTGCCACCGCGCTTAACACGAGGTTCCCCGATGCATCCACGAGACAGTGCCATTCCAAAGATCATCCCCGATCTGCAACGGGCTGTGCGCACAGCGCTGGAGGAGGATATTGGCAGCGGCGATATCACCGCGCAGCTGGTCCCCGCCGACCGCAGCGCGCGTGCCCGCGTCACTACCCGGGAGGACTGCATCCTGAGCGGGCGCGCCTGGGTGGAGGAAGTGTTTCAACAACTCGATGCCGAGCTGAAACTACACTGGTACTTTGCCGACGGCGATCGGATAACCGCCAACACCGTCGTGCTCGAACTGGAAGGCAATGCGCGGGCAATGCTCACCGGGGAGCGGACCGCACTGAATTTCCTGCAGACCCTTTCCGGCACCGCCACCACCGCCGCAGAGTTTGCCGCGCAGGCCGCCGGGACCGAAGTGAAAATTCTCGACACCCGCAAAACCATTCCTGGCCTGCGCAGTGCACAAAAATATGCGGTACTGTGTGGAGGCTGCTACAACCATCGCATCGGGCTCTACGATGCCTTCCTGATCAAGGAGAACCACATCGCCGCCGCCGGGGGTATCGATACTGCAGTAGCCCGGGCCAGAGCTCTCAAGCCCGAGGCCCTGGTAGAGATTGAGGTGGAGAGCATCGAAGAACTGCAGCAGGCGCTGAAAAGTGGAGCTGATGTCATTATGCTCGACGAGTTTAACGATTCAGAAACCCGCACCGCCCTGTCACTGGCAAAGGGTCGGGCCAAAATAGAAATTTCCGGAAGCGTGGACCGGGACCGCATAGAACAGCTGGGGGCACTCGAAGTGGACTATATCTCATCAGGCAGCCTGACCAAGCACCTGCGTGCGATTGATCTGTCCCTGCGCATCGATCTCTGAATACTACTGTTTACCGGCAGCGGGCACGGTACCCAAGCGGCGTTTATACCACTCTCAGTGGTGGTGGTGCTCCGGTTCTTCCGACTGCGGGGATTCCGTTGCATCCACCGTGCCGTGACCACTGTGACCGCCGTGCCCCCCATGACCCAGGGCACCCCAGATTGTCCAGAGACCGAACAGCAGGATGGCCGCGGCGAACCCCAGGCGAACACCCGGCTTCTGCACAAGGTTGCGCACCTGTACCGCGGCGGCCCCGGTAGCCAGCATGGCCGGCAGGGTGCCCAGGCCGAAAGCGAACATCGCCATGGCCGAGCGCCCGGCACTGCCCTGGGCCAGGGCGAAAGTCAGTGCGCTATACACTAGACCGCAAGGCAGCCAGCCCCACAGAGAACCCAGTGCAACGGCCTGCCCGGCGGAATGCACTGGCAACAGCTTTGCTGAGAGCGGCTGCAGATAACGCCATACATAGCTGCCCCCTTTCTCCAGCCACACCAGACCGCGCCAGATACCGGCAACATACAGTGCCATGGCGATCAGCATAATGCCCGCCGCAAGCCGCAGTGGCGTGAGCGCCGGAATCACGGCTGCACCCAGAGCGCCGGCCAGTGCCCCCATCAGGGTGTAACTGCCGAGGCGGCCCAGTTGATAAGAGCCCAGCTGCACCCAGGCGGTTTCCCTACCCGGCACAGCCATGCCGAGGGCACCCGAAATGCCCCCGCACATACCGATACAATGGCTACTGCCGAAAAAGCCAATGGCGAGCGCAGCCGCTAGGAATCCCCACTCCTGCACTGGTTACCGCTCCCCGTCACCGTCTGCTGCGGATTGGTCCCGCGCGTCGTCCTCAAACAAAATTCTCCGCCCCTCGGTGTCCAGATCATCGTACTGGCCATTGTTCACCGCCCAGAAAAAAAGCTTGACTGCCAGGGCAACAAACAGCATCGCAATGGGGATCAGGAAGTAGAGACTGTCCACAATGTACTCCTCTCTTTCAGTCTGTGAGACCCGGCCCAAGCCCGCGTAGCGGGCTGAGCGTGTTTTCGATCGGCGCCCTCGCACGGGTCAGACGCAAAGCGTTCAGCACCACTACCAGTGAACTGGCCGACATCCCTATGGCAGCGGCCCAGGGCGGCACCAGACCACACACCGCCAGGGGCAACGCCACGGCGTTGTAACCCAGTGCCCAGACCAGGTTCTGCCGCACAATCCGGCGGCATTGATAGGCCAGGGCAATAGATTGCGACAAGACCTGCAGGTTGCCCTGCAGCAAAATCGCATCGGCACGGGACTGCGCCAGATCGGCTGCGGACATCATCGCCACAGAGGCATCGGCACCAGACAGTACCGGCACATCGTTCAGGCCATCCCCCACCATCAGCACCCGCTCGCCCCGATGCTGCAGATGCTGCATATGGGCAAGTTTGTCTTCCGGCGATGCCCCGGCGCGGAAATTGTCGATACCCGCCTGCGCCGCCAGCCGCTGTACTTCGCCGGATTGATCGCCACTGAGCAACTCCACGGACAATCCGAGACTGTGCAGCTGTTGCACCGCCTCCCGGGCAGAGGCGCGCAACGCATCCCCCAGGGCAATCCAGGCAACGGGTCCGCTATCGTCGGCGAGCAGTATCCACTGTCCTACTGCCGCTGGCGGGGCAGCGTCTACCCCCGCTGCAAAGTCCCCGCGGCCCAGGCGGTAAGCCACCCCTTCAACCAGCCCCTCCAGCCCCCGGCCCGTATGCACCCTGACCTGGCTGGCAAGCCGGTTGCCGCGCCAGGCGCGAAAGGCGCGCGCCAGGGGATGGCGGGTCTGGGATTCCAGTGCCGCAGCCACTTCCTGCACCCGCTGTTCATCCCACCCGGTACGCAGTAGTTCAATCCGCTGGATGCGTGGCTCACCACGGGTCAGGGTGCCGGTTTTATCGAATACCACCCGGTTGATACGGGGCAGGGTTTCCAGTAGGTTGCCGCCGGCTACCAGCAGCCCCAATTGCTGCAGGCGCAGTGTGGCGGAAGCCAGTGCCGCCGGCGTCGCCAGCGACAGCGCGCAGGGACAGGTCACCACCAGCACCGACAGGGCTACCCAGAAGGCGCGGCTGGCATCCAATTGCCACCAGAGGACAAATGTTCCCAGAGCCGCGAGCAACACGATCCCGACAAAGGCACCGGCAACCCGGTCGGCCAGGGCCACCTGGCCGGGTTTTTCCAGCTGGGCGCGCTCCACCAGTCGCTCAATGGCCGACAATCTTGTGAACTTACCTGCTGCCGTTACCCGCACAATCAGGCTGGAGTCGCCGTTCACACTGCCGGCATACACCGGGCTACCCGCAGACTTCCGCTGCAGAGCCGACTCACCGCTGAGCAGGGATTCATCCACGCCGCTCTCCCCTTCCAGGACTTCGCCATCCGCGGGCACCGTATCGCCGGGGCGCAACAGAATCCGATCCCCCTCGGCCAGCGCGGCGATAGATACCGCCACGGCCTCATCTCCTTCATACCTGGCGACCGTGATCGGCAGCAACTGGGCCAGGCCGCCGCTGGCGAGCCCGGCCCTGTGGCGCGCCCGCATCTCCACGGTGCGGCCGAGCAGTAAAAAGAAGGTGAACATGGAAATGGACTCAAAATACACTTCGCCGGTGCCAGAGACCGTGGCATAGAAACTGGCCCCATAGGCCAGGCCAATGGCCAGGGAAACGGGCACATCCATCCCTAGGTGGCGTGCGCGCAAACTCCGCAGAGCTGCACTGAAAAACGGCTGCGCGGCATAGAAAACCACTGGCGTCGCCACCAGCAGGGATACCCAGCGGAAAAATCGCTCGAAATCACCTACATCACCCGTACCCGCACCAAAATAGAGGGCGATGGCGAACATCATGACCTGCATGGTGCCGAGCCCCGCGACCCCCAGGCGTCGCAGGGCGGCGCGGTGTTCGGCCTGGATCACATTGTCACGGTTGGCAGCGGTGGCGGGAGCCGGGCGATAGCCGATACGCTCAAGTGCAACAAATAACTGGCTGGGCTTGACCTGCGCGGGGTCAAATACGATCTGCGCACGGGAGGTACTGGCATTGACCGAAACCTTCTCAACCCCGGCCAGGTGTGCCAGGTGCTTTTCGATCAGCCATACGCAGGCAGCACAGGTTATACCTCCGACCAGTAGCGCCGCCATTTGGTGCGCACCGTCCCAGTCGTGCACAAACTGCTGCTGCACCTCGGGAAGATCATAGGCAGCCCATCGTGCCAGTGACTGGGCCTGTTCCGGGCGCTCGTTGACCCGCTCCCGGTAGCGATAGAATCCGTCCAGGCCGCCGGCAACAATCGCGCTCGCCACCGCCTCGCAGCCGGGGCAACACAGATCTCGGGCCTGCCTTTCGATAACGATTGAGTAGTGACTGCCGGCGGGCACCGGGAGTCCGCAGTGATAACAGGGCGGGGACGTCGTCATTGATGCGCCGGGTTCAGGGGCGCTGCCTCGCCCAGGTCAAAGTTGATCTCTCCCTTCAGGCGCCACTGGGCATCCCGGTGCTTCTGTGGGTCGAGCTCAGGCATCAGGCGCAGGTACCAGCGGCTGTTCAGTTCGGTGGGGACCGTGCCGGTATAGCGGCCGACAGAGAGCTGGGACAGGACAATATGCTGGTCCAGGTCTTCCTCCGCCGGGTGGCTGAGGGTGAGCAACAACTGCCCCGGATAGTCTGTGTTGCCGTTCAGTTCCACAATAACCGCCTGCGCCCCCCGCTGAAACTGCACCATGGCCGCAAGCCCCAGTGCCAGGGCGCGCTGGTCCTGCGCTCCGGAAAAGTGGTACATGCGGTTTTCTTTGTGGTAGGTGTCGCTGACCGTATCGTCGGCGTGGCGCACAGCGATGGAAACCGTGATGGAGGAAACAACCAGCACCGCAATCAGCGGGGCCAGCACCATCCAGGCCCAGAACTCTCGATACCAGGGTTTTGCCGTTGGTTCTTTCATCACGTTACCAGAAATTACCGTTTTGTGCAGCTGTGTCGGGCGCGCCGGAACGGGCCGGAGACGGCGGCGGGATTGTAGTCCCGCCTACTGCTTGGGACCAATAAATACCGTTCGATGCCTGTCGATCAGCTCCGGGGCATCGACGGCCTGCACCACGATTTCGATATCGTGTTTTCCGTCTTTCAGCTGCGCCCTGGGTACACTCACCCGGATCGGTACCGGAAAGATCTCTCCGGCCTCCAGAACGACCCTGCGCGGTTTGCGCACTGAGTAGTCATACCCGGATGCACCCTCCACACGGATAGTGAACTCATGCGCAGCCTGATCCATGTTGTTGATCTTAACGGTGTACACATTCTGTACCAATCCCCGGGATATGCGGTACATGCGCGCACCGCGATCGCGGATAACCTCCGCTTCAATGGGGCTGCGGGTGGCCACCTGCTGCGCGAACAGCCCGACCATTGCCAACAGGATGACCGCGTAGCCAAACAGACGAGGGCGCAAAAAGCGGGTTTTTCCGCTCTCCAGCTCATCCTCGGAGGTGAAGCGGATCAGGCCGCGATCGTAACCCATTTTGTCCATTACGCTATTACAGGCGTCAACACATAGACCACAGTTAATGCACTCATACTGCATGCCATCGCGAATATCGATGTCTACCGGGCATACCTGCACACACCAGTAGCAGTCGATGCAGTCCCCCATGCCCTCGGCTCTGTAATCCATAGTTTTCTTGCGCGGTCCGCGGGTTTCACCGCGCTTGGCATCGTAGTAAACCGCCAGGGTATCCTGGTCGTACATGACCGACTGGAAGCGCGCATAAGGGCACATGTACTTGCACACCTGTTCGCGCAGGAAGCCCGCATTCATATAGGTGGCGAAGGTGAAGAAAGCGACCCAGAAGACACCCTGGGGGTGGGCGTTTAACGTGGCGAGATCCACAACCAGGTCGCGAATGCCGTAAAAGTAGCCGACAAACGCCAGGGCCGTAGCCAGGGCAATCAGCAGCCAGATCCCGTGAGTCGCGCCCTTGCGCAGAATTTTCTCCAGGTGCCAGGGCGCCTTGTCCAGCTTTATGCGCTTGTTGCGGTCGCCCTCACAGATCCGTTCGGCCCACATGAACATCATGGTCCAGACCGTCTGCGGGCAGGTGAAGCCGCACCAGACCCGCCCCATCCAGGTTGTTACGGCAAACAGGGCGAAAGCGGCGATGATCAGCAGCCAAGCGAGCAGAAAGCCGTCCTGGGGACCAAATGTGGTCCAGAAAATATGAAACTGGCGGGTGGGGAGATCAAAAAAGACCGACTGGCGGCCGTCAATATTAATCCAGGGGAGAAAGAAAAAGGCCAGCAACAGCGGCAGGCCTGTGTACTTGCGAATCCGGGTATAAACACCACGGATATGGCGAATATAGATTTTGTCATCCGATTCATAGAGCATGCGGTAGCGGACTTCGCCATCGCCTTCCTGCTCTTCACGGGTGGGAATCAAGTCACTCACAAAAACCTCACTCTCACACGGGCACAGTCAGGCGCCATCTATGAGGTTGTGTCCCCGTCCCTGTAGCGCCCGGAGTGCTATAAAACAGGGCCCCATATCCGGGGCCCCGGTCTTATAGTTACTGCTGCTCTTCATCCTGACGAGACAGGCTGTAGACATAGGCCGCCACCAGGCGGATCTTGTCATCGCGCAGTTTGTCTCTCTGCGCGGGCATCATGTTGCTGCGACCACCGCGAATGGTGTGCTGGATCTGCTCACGGCTGCTGCCGTAAAGCCAGATATTATCGGTGAGATTCGGCGCACCCAGGGTCTGGTTGCCCTTCGCATCCAGCCCGTGGCAGGCCATACAGACAGTATTGAATACCTTCTGGCCCTCGGCGGCCATGGCGGCATCATGCTCGAGACCATTTAGGGAAAGTACATATTCGGTAGTGTTCTTCACCCCTTCCTCACCAATCACCGGTCCCTGCGGCGGCATCACACCCTGGCGGCCGTTGTACAGGGTTTCCAGGATTTTTTCCGGGGTGCCTCCATAGAGCCAGGCGTTGTCGGTCAGGTCCGGAAAGCCAAAGTTACCACCGCCATCGGCACCGTGGCACACGGCACAGTTGTTGGCGAAGATACGGGAACCCATCTTGAGGGCCTCACGGCTCTGGGCAATCTCCTCAATAGGCATATCCCGATACTTGCCAAACGTCTCGTCAAACTGTACCTGGGCCTTGGCCTCGGAGGCCTCCAGGGCACCTACGGAGGTCCAGTCAGCCAAACCCTTGAAGTTGCCCATACCCGGGTAGATCAGCAGGTAGGCGGCAGAAAACACCAGCGTGACGATAAACAGCATGAACCACCACTTGGGCAGGGGGTTATCGTACTCCTCAATGCCGTCGTATACATGGCCCGTGGTCTTGTTTTCCGGTAGCGCCTGGTCGTCAACCGCCACTTTTCGGTTGGCGAACAATACCCAGACAATCAGTGCCAGGTTGGTGAGGGTGAGTACAATTACCCACAAACTCCAGAATGTACTCATTGCTTGTTCTGCCCCTGTTTTCGTTCGGTCTCGGACCCCTGTTCGGATTTGGGTTCATCCTTCTGAGCAGCCGAGGCACTTTTGTCGTCCTGTTGCGCCTCATCGGCAAATGGCAACTTGGCGTCTTCCTCAAAGCGCTTTTTGCGTTTCGGTGAGAAGGCCCACCAGCAGATTGCCAGAAAAGCCAACGATCCCAGCACCAGCCCGATCTCGCGCAAAGTTTCTATGGTCATGAGTTTCCGTCCCCCGCAATTAACGTTTCTGGGTTACCAGGGTGCCCAACTGCTGCAGGTAGGCCACCAGGGCATCGATCTCTTTCACCTTGCCACCGGCGAAGGGCTTGGACGCATTGGCGATATCCTCATCGGTATAGGGCACACCAACCAGGCGCAGGGCCTCCATCTTGCGCGCGGCATACTCGCCGGTAACCACATTGTCGAACAGCCAGGGATAGGCCGGCATAATGGACTCAGGCACCACACTGCGCGGGTTGTACAGGTGCGCGCGCTGCCATTCGTCGGAGTAGCGGCCGCCCACCCGGGCCAGATCCGGCCCCGTGCGCTTGGAGCCCCACAGGAAGGGGTGCTCGTATACGGATTCCTGGGCCATGGAGTAGTGACCATAGCGCTCCACCTCGGCGCGCAGCGGGCGCACCATTTGGGTGTGGCACACGTGGCAGCCCTCGCGGATGTAGATATCACGGCCTTCCAGCTCCACCGCACTGAGTGGCTTCATACCCGGCAAGGGCGTGTAGTTAGCCTTGGTGTAAAACTGCGGAATAATCTCCACCAGGCCACCAAAACTGATGGCAATAATGATGAACAGGATCATCCAGCCGATGTTTTTCTCCACAATGTCATGATTCTTCACGAGCTGATCTCCTATGCCGCCGGCACTGCGTGAACGGTGTTATCGGAGTGGGCATCGTTCACCTTCTCCGTGATCGTGCGGTAGACGTTGTAGGCCATCAGCAGCATACCCAGCAGGAACATGGCACCGCCCAGCAGGCGCACGACATAACCGGGATGGCTGGCAACCACACTCTCAACGAAGCTGTAGGTCAAGGTGCCATCGACATTGAAGGCGCGCCACATCAGGCCCTGGGTAATACCATTGACCCACATCGCCGCGATGTAGAGCACCGTGCCCACCGTGGCCAGCCAGAAGTGCGCGTTGATCAGTTTCACGCTGAACATTTCCCTGCGCTTCCACAGCACTGGCACCAGGTGATACAGAGCGCCAATGGAGATCATGGCTACCCAACCCAGGGCGCCGGAATGCACATGGCCAATGGTCCAGTCCGTGTTGTGGGACAGGGCGTTGACGGTCTTGATCGACATCATCGGGCCCTCAAAGGTGGACATGCCGTAGAAGGACAGAGAGACCACCAGGAAGCGCAGGGTCGGATCGGTGCGCAGTTTGTGCCAGGCACCGGAGAGGGTCATGATGCCGTTGATCATACCGCCCCAGGAGGGTGCCAGCAGGATCAGGGACATCACCATGCCCAGGCTCTGGGCCCAATCGGGCAGCGCAGAGTAGTGCAAGTGGTGACCACCCGCCCATACATACAGGGAGATCAGGGCCCAGAAGTGCACGATAGACAGCTGGTAGGAGTAAATGGGCCGGCCCGCCTGCTTGGGCACGAAGTAGTACATGAGACCGAGGAAGGCTGCCGTCAGGAAGAAGCCAACCGCATTGTGGCCATACCACCACTGGATCATTGCGTCCTTGGTACCCGAGTAGATAGAGTAGGACTTGAAGGGCGCAACCGGAATCTCCAGGTTATTCACCACATAGAGCACGGCGACCGTGACGATGTAGGCACCAAAAAACCAGTTTGCCACGTAGATATGGGAGCTCCTGCGCCTCATGATGGTTCCGAAGAACACCAGCGCATAGGCAACCCAGACCAGGGTGACTAGGATATCGATGGGCCATTCCAGCTCGGCGTACTCCTTGGAGGTGGTAAAGCCCATGGGCAGGGTGATCGCCGCTGCCACAATCACGAGCTGCCAGCCCCAGAAAGTGAAGGGGATCAGCCAGCCGCCCCACAGGCGCACCTGGCAGGTGCGCTGCACCACGTAATAGGAGGTAGCAAACAGGACACTGCCGCCAAAGGCAAAAATCACCGCGTTGGTATGCAGTGGTCGCAAACGCCCGAAGTGGGAAAACGGCTGCCATAAATCATTGAGCTGGGGCCAGGCCAGTTGGGCTGCGATCAGAACGCCCACGCCCATTCCAACAATGCCCCAGACCACGGACATAATGGTGAACTGGCGCACGATGTTGTAATCATAGTCCGGCACCGGGCCGGTCTTTGCCACCGTTGTCGTCATGTTTGTACTTCCGTTGCTTTTTGAAATTCGGTTCCACTACCTGGGCCGGACCCACGGGAGATCTGTGCCAGTGATCCCTGGCGAATGCCGCCACGATTGACTGGAGGACGATTTAAGCGCAGCCGCCACCAGCCACAGCTGATCTAAATCAATTTTCTTCCCTTGTCGGCAGCAATACGCAGGCGCAGGGCATTCAACTGGATAAAACCCTCGGCGTCTCGCTGATCGTAGGCCCCGGCATCGTCCTCAAAGGTGGCGATGCGCCCATCGAAGAGGCTGTCTGCAGAGCGGCGCCCCGCCACACTCACACTGCCTTTGTACAGCTTGAGGCGCACCTCCCCGTTCACCACCTGCTGGGATTCATCGATCGCCGCCTGCAGCATACGGCGCTCCGGTGACCACCAGTAGCCGTTATAGATCAGTTCGGCATAGCGCGGCATCAGGGAATCTTTCATATGCGCCACTTCGCGATCCAGGGTAATAGATTCAATCGCCCGGTGAGCCTTCAGCAAGATAGTACCGCCGGGGGTTTCGTAACAGCCGCGGGACTTCATGCCGACGTAGCGGTTCTCCACAATGTCCAGACGACCAATGCCGTTGGCGCCGCCGAGCCTGTTGAGGGTTTCCAGCAGTAACGCGGGGCTCATGGTGTCACCGTCAAGCGCTACCGGATCACCCCGCTCGAAAGCGATGGTGGTATAGGTGGCCTGTTCCGGCGCCGTTTCCGGGCTCACGCTCCAGCGCCACATGTCCTCCTCTGCCTCCGCCCAGGGGTCTTCCAGTATGCCGCCCTCATAGGAAATATGCAGCAAGTTGGCATCCATGGAGTAAGGGGATTGTTTCTTACTGGAAGAGAAGTCCACGGGAATGTTGTGCTGCTCACAGTACAACATCAGTTTTTCCCGGGAATTCAAATCCCATTCGCGCCAGGGGGCGATGACCTGGATACCCGGTCTGAGCCCATAGGCGCCCAATTCAAAGCGCACCTGATCGTTACCCTTGCCAGTGGCGCCGTGGGCGATGGCGTCCGCGCCGGTCTCGTTGGCAATTTCAATCAGGCGCTTGGCAATCAGCGGGCGCGCAATGGCAGTGCCCAGCAGATACTCGCCCTCGTAAATGGCATTGGCGCGGAACATCGGGAAAACAAAGTCCCGCACATACTCCTCGCGCAGGTCATCGATGTAAATCTCCCTGACCCCCAATGCCTCAGCCTTGGCACGCGCGGGGGCCACTTCTTCGCCCTGACCGATATCGGCAGTGAAAGTCACCACCTCACAGCCATAGGTTTCCTGCAACCAGCGCACAATCACCGACGTATCCAGCCCGCCGGAATACGCCAGTACCACCTTGTCGATATTGCTCATTGTTATCCTCTGCTGGCCGAAAGCTGCCGTCACGGCAAAAGCTCACCGACACCCATCGCCCCTGTGCGAATGGATGTCAGTCTGGGGGGATTATTTTTGGAGGTATGCCCAGGATCGGTGTAGATGGGCACAACAATACCCATACTGATTCTCGGGGCGTGATTGTAGCGCCTCAGCCCGCAATCGACTAGCGCTATGGCGCGAGTCGACACAATTGGTTAACTTTTGATCATTTTGCGCATCGCAATTTTGTATCGCATCGGGTAGCATGCGCGCCGCACAACAATACACTACAGCGAAACGCAACACGGAGTACCATGGCGGAACAAATCACCCTTCGCGCCCCCGACGACTGGCATATTCACCTGCGCGACGGCACCGCCCTCAAACGCACCGTGGGCGATGCCGCCCGGCAATTCAGTCGCGTTATTGTGATGCCGAACCTGGTGCCGCCGGTGACCGATGCCAAGAGCGCTCTGGCCTACCGCGGGCGTATCTGCACCCAGATTCCCAGGGATTGCGCCTTTGAGCCCCTGATGGTGCTTTATCTGACCGACAAAACGGATACCGAAGTGATCCGCCAGGCCCGGTCTGCCGGTATCATCGCCGCCAAGCTGTACCCGGCCGGCGCCACCACCAACTCCGACTCCGGCGTAACGGATATCGTCAATATCTATCCCGCACTGGAAGAGATGCAGTCCTGCGGCATGAAGCTGCTGCTGCACGGGGAAGTCACCACCAGCGGAATCGATATTTTTGACCGCGAGCGAGTGTTTATCCAAAACACCCTGTCGCGACTTGTAGAGGATTTTCCCACCCTGAAAATAGTGCTTGAGCACATTACCACTGCCGAGGCGGCCGAGTTTGTGCAAGGTGCCCGGGCGGGGGTTGCGGCGACCATCACCGCACACCACATGCTGTACAACCGCAACGATCTGCTGGCAGGGGGCATCCGCCCGCACTTCTACTGCCTGCCGATTTTAAAACGCAGCACCCACCAGTCCGCCCTGATCGAAGCGGCCACCAGTGGCAACCCGAAGTTTTTCCTCGGCACTGACTCAGCCCCCCACGCGCACGGGCAAAAGGAAGCCAGCTGCGGCTGCGCAGGCTGCTACACCGCCTACGCCGCCATCGAGCTGTATGCGGAAGCCTTTGAACGGGCGCGCAAACTGGACAAGCTCGAAGGCTTCGCCAGCGAATTCGGCCCCGACTTTTACGGGCTGCCACGCAACAGGGGTACCATTACCCTGGCAAAGCGCCCCTGGACCCTGCCGAATAGCCTGGATATGGGTGGCGAGACCCTGATCCCGCTCGCCGCCGGTAAAACCCTGCAATGGCAGCTCGTATAATGTTGATCCCAGCCAATGCTTCAGGTGGCCTTCGCCCGCAGAGAATTCCCGTGGCAACAGCCCGGCCTCATTGAGATTGACAAGGATTCACAGTGACCCCAGCGGAACAATCGACAGAACCCAAGAGCCCCCTCGCACAGCGTTTTCGCGGTTTCCTGCCGGTGGTGATAGATCTGGAGACCGGTGGCTTCAATGCCCGCACCGATGCCCTGCTGGAGATTTCCGCGGTCCTCCTGGATATGCACGAGGACGGCAGGCTCTTCCCACTGGAATCCCACAGTTTCCACCTGGAGCCCTTTGCGGGTGCCAATGTGGAGCAGTCAGCCCTTGATTTTATTGGTATTGACCTCGAATCCCCGGAGCGGGCAGCCTGCCCGGAGGAGATCGCCCTGCCGGAGCTGTTCCGCAAAGTCCGCAGCGCGGTTAAAAAGCACAGCTGTACCCGCGCCATCATGGTTGCCCACAACGCCCACTTTGACCTCGGTTTTGTCAATGCGGCGGTGGAGCGCTGTGCAATCAAGCGCAACCCCTTCCATCCCTTCTCCTGCTTCGACACCGCCAGTCTCGCCGGCCTTGCCTATGGCCAGACCGTACTGGCCAAGGCCTGCCAGGTCGCCGGTATTGCATTCGACAATACCTGCGCACACTCCGCCGAGTACGATGCAGAGAAAACCGCCGCCCTGTTCTGCACGATTGTGAACAAATGGCGGGCACTGGGCGGCTGGCCTCTACCCGCTGTGGAACCGATTGAGCCGGAGGCGGAATAAACCAGCTGCCGGCGTGACAGCCCCGCCGCTGCCACCTGTGATAGCCACCCTATGCGTACACCTTAGGCAGTTGGGTGATTTTTTGTGCAAACTTCTGTATGATGTTCGACTTGACTATCCAACCGGACAGGTATCGTGGCCAAAAAAGCATCATCCTCTTCAAGGCGCAAACAATCCACCTCCCTTGAGACCAGCGAGAGTATTGAAGCTCAGGTGCAGGCCTTCCTGGAAAAAGGCGGTGAGATTCAGCAGGTGCCCAAGGGGGTGAGCGGCCAGACCAATACTGCTGGACCAAAACATATCACGCTCGGCAAAAAACCCCGCAACTAACCGCGACCGCCCATCCAGGGTCAGGACCAGACACAAAAAACGGCTCCGGCCGCCCCAGGCGAGGCGCGCCCGGAGCCGCGTTTTCGGGCATTTTTGCATCCGTCTCCAATCAGGGCATTTCTTCCAGCTCCGCCCCTTCTTTCACCGGTGGCATCAGGTCTTCCTTGGAAATTTTCAATCCCATCAGCACGTTTGCAGCCACATACACCGAGGAGTAGGTACCCACGATCACCCCGACAATCAGGGCCAGGGAGAAATTGTGAATCAGCTCCCCGCCAAAGAACTGCAGCGCCCAGAGCACCAGCAGAGTAGTGAAGGAGGTCATGAAGGTACGGCCCAGGGTCTGGCTGATGGAGATATTAATAATCTCCTCGGGCTCCGCCTTGCGCACCTTGCGGAAGTTCTCGCGAATGCGGTCAGACACCACGATGGTATCGTTGAGGGAATAACCGATCACTGCCAGCACCGCCGCCAGAACGGTTAAATCGAAGTCCAGCCCCAACAGCGCAAAGAAACCCAGCACAACAATGACATCGTGACCGAGTGCCGCAACCGCGCCGATAGAGAACTTGTACTGAAAGCGCAGGGCCACGTACATCATGACCAAAGCCAGTGCCACCAGCATACCCAGGCCACCGTCGTCGCGCAGTTCCGCACCCACCTGCGGCCCGACAACCTCCACGCGACGCAGGGTCACACTGCCGTCGCTGGCGGCCCGCAGCACTGCCACCACCTTGTCGCCGATCGGCGTTACCGTCTCCTGCTCGGTGGCACTGATCTGGGTCTCCTCTTCGGCCACCTCTGGCGGCAGCTTGATCAGCAGCTCGTTTTCGGAGCCGTAGTTGACCACTGTTGCGCCCTCAAAGCCGGCATCATCCAGCTGTGTGCGCACATCGTTGATCAAGGGGGTGACCTCATAGCCCACCTCAACCTGGGTGCCCCCCGTAAAGTCCAGGCCGAACCTCAGGCCCTTGGCCGCCAGCACACCAATGGATGCCAGCAACAGAGCGATGGAGATCGCCGCAGCCACCCTGCGCCAGCGCATGAAGTCGTACACGCGCTTGCCCATGTACTCGGTGATCTTGCCGTTTTCCACTTTGGTCTCACTCATGGCCAGCCCCTTAAATCCAGAGTTTCCGTACACGGCGACCGCCGTAGAACAAGTTGATAATGGCCCGCGTCCCCATAATGGCACTGAACATAGAGGTGAGAATGCCGATAGACAGGGTGACCGCGAAGCCCTGTACCGGGCCTGAGCCAATTGCGTAAAGGATCAACGCCACAATCAGCGTGGTGATATTGGCATCGACAATGGTGCTGTAGGCGTTGTCAAAACCGGCGGTAATCGCCGATTGCGGCGGCATGCCATTTCTGAGTTCCTCCCGTATCCGCGAGAAGATCAGCACGTTGGCATCTACCGCCATACCCACGGTGAGTACGATACCGGCGATTCCCGGCAGTGTGAGGGTGGCGCCGAGAAGCGACATCACCGCCACCAGCAGGACCATGTTGACCGACAGGGCGATAGTGGCCGCCAGGCCAAACACCCGGTAGGAAATCAGCATGCAGATAATCACCGCCAGCAGACCGATCTGTACCGACTGTACGCCAACCTTGATATTGTCGGCCCCCAGTGACGGCCCTATGACACGCTCTTCCACAAAATACATGGGCGCAGCCAGGGCACCGGCACGCAGCAGCAGGGCCAGCTCCTGGGCTTCCGCCGGACTGTCCAGACCGGTGATGCGAAACTGCTTGCCCAGCGCACTCTGTACCGTGGCCAGGCTGATAATTTTCTTGTCTTCGGTCTTGATCTGCTCTGTGACTTCGTTGCCCTGGGCATCAGTCCGGGTCTGTGGGGTAAAGCGGGTCTCGATAAACAGGGTGCCCATACGGCGGCCCACATTCTTCCAGGTGGCGCGGTGCATCAGCTCGCCGCCGCGGGAATCGAGGGTGATATTCACCTGGGGGAAGCCGCTCTCGTCGTAACCCACGCGAGCATTGGTGACACTGTCACCTTTGATAATAATCTTGCGCTCAAGCCAGGCGCCCCCATACATTTGGCGCTGCTGCTCGCTGCGGTACTCAAAGTATTCTTTATTAGTCACCAGTTCGTCGGGGCGGGCCTCCATTCGGTATTCCAGGTTGGCCGTCTTGCCGATAATGCGCTTGGCCTCTGCGGTATCCTGAACACCGGGCAACTCCACCACAATGCGGTTGCGCCCCTGGCGCTGGACGATGGGCTCGGCTACCCCCAGTTCGTTAACCCGGTTGCGCAGGGTGGTGAGGTTCTGGGTAACCGCGTAGTCTTCCAACTGCTTGATTTCCTGCTCAGACAACACAGCGCGTATTTCCAGGTTCTCACCGCTGCCGGATTCGCGCAGCTGGAGTTGCGGGAACTCCTTGCGCAGCGTGGAAAGTGCCAGGCTGCGCAACTCCTCGCTGCGAAAGCGCGCCACAATCTCGCGATCGTCAATCAGATCAACGCTGCGGTAACGGGCCTTGGCCGCGCGCAGTTTGGTCTTCACCTCCTGGACATAACTTTCCATATTGGTTTTGACGATGGTATTGGTGTCCACCTCCATCAGGAAGTGCACACCACCGGCCAGGTCCAGCCCCAGCTTCATTGGGCTGGCCCCGATTCCACTCAACCATTCGGGGGTGGTTGAGGCCAGGTTCAATGCCACCACGTAATCGTTGTGGCCCAGCGCCTCCTGAATCGCCCGCTTGGCCGGCAGCTGTGCCTCCATGGAATTCAGGCGAACCAGAACCGCCCTATCGCCCACTTCAGCACCAAAATATTCGATGCCCGCCGTATCCAGGGCCTTTTCCACCTGTTCCAGCACCTCTGGACCAATGGTCATGGCGCTGGACTGCCCGGAGATCTGTACTGCCGGGTCCGGCTTGTAGAGATTGGGCGCGGCATAGACCAGGCCAAAGGCCACAACCGCGAGAATCAGAAAGTACTTCCAGATCGGGTAGCGATTCATACTGTTCTCATTGTTTTACTGTGACCTCTAGGGCCGGTAAATCATGGCAATCTGCCTGGATATGCGGGCGCTGTGACCGGATTGCAAGAGACACGGCCCCCGGAACAAGTGGTGGCCGATTATACGGGGATCGGGTGACCGGACAAATCGCAGGGACACAGCTGCGCGGCGCGCAGTGCCGCAGACAGCAAAACAGTGCCACGCCTCAAGCGCGCAGGGGCGGTACCTCGCGATCCAGGCGATGGTAAAACTCCGCGACAAAAGCCCCCAGGGTATTGGCGGCGATAGCCTCGCGCAGCTTTTGCATCAGGCGCTGGTAATGACGCAGATTGTGTATGGTGTTGAGCTGCGCCCCCAGCATCTCACCACAGCGGTCCAGGTGGTGTAAATAGGCGCGGGAGAAGTGCGCACAGGTGTAGCAGTCGCACTCCTCTTCCACCGGCGCGCTGTCATAGCGGTGTTTGGCATTGCGGATTTTCACCACGCCATCTGCGGTAAACAGGTGGCCATTGCGCCCGTTGCGGGTAGGCATCACACAATCGAACATGTCGACACCGCGGCGTACCGCCTCGACAATATCCTCCGGCTTGCCCACACCCATCAGGTAGCGGGGCCTGTCTGCCGGCATGTTGTGCACCAGGTGATCCAGCACCTTGATCATCTCCGCTTTCGGCTCGCCCACGGACAAACCGCCGATGGCATAGCCATCAAAACCAATCCCGGTCAGCCCCCGCAGGGAAACGTCGCGCAGCTCCGGGTACATCCCCCCCTGCACAATGCCGAACAGGGCCGCAGGGTTTTCACCGTGGGCCTGCCTGGAGCGTTCCGCCCAGCGCAGGGACAGCTCCATGGACGTGCGCGCCTGCTCGGGGCTGGCGGGATACGGCGTACACTCGTCGAAGATCATCACGATATCAGAGCCCAGGTCCCGCTGGACCCGCATGGACTCCTCGGGGGTGAGAAACACCGGGCTCCCATCAATGGGGGAGCGGAAGGACACCCCCGCCTCAGAAATTTTTCGCAGCGCACCCAGACTGAAGACCTGGAAACCGCCGGAATCCGTAAGGATGGGGCCCGGCCACTGGATAAACTCATGCAGGCCCCCCTGGCTCTTCACCACTTCGGTACCCGGGCGCAGCATCAGATGAAAGGTATTGCCCAAAATAATCTGCGCACCAATGGCCTGGATATCCCGTGGCAACATGCCTTTTACCGTACCGTAGGTCCCCACCGGCATAAACGCCGGTGTCTCCACCACCCCGCGGGGAAATCGCAGGCGGCCGCGCCGGGCCTTGCCATCGGCGGTGTCCCGCTCAAACTGCATGAAACATTCCCGGCTCACGGGGTATCTCCTGTTACGGGCGCCACGGTTTCGCCACGGGCATTGGGATTGCGAGAGATCAACATGGCATCGCCGTAGCTAAAGAAACGGTAGCCCTCAGCTACCGCTGCGCGGTAGGCCGCCATGGTGTGCCGGTAACCGGCAAAGGCGCACACCAGCATCAGCAGGGTGGATTCCGGCAGGTGGAAATTCGTGACCAGTTTATCCACCACACGAAACTCGTAACCGGGATAGATAAAGATATCGGTCTCCCCCACCATCGCGGTCAGTTCACCACAGCGCGCTGCACTTTCCAGGGCCCGCACACTGGTGGTGCCCACGGCGATCACACTACCATCGCGCGCGCGGCAGCGGGCCACGGCCTCCACCACACGCTCCGGCACATGCAGCACCTCACTGTGCATCTGGTGTTCGCGGATATTGTCCACACGCACCGGCTGGAAGGTACCCGCCCCGACATGCAGGGTAACGAAGGCAATCTCCACCCCCTTGTCACGCAGGGCACCGATCAGGGCTTCATCAAAGTGCAGCCCCGCTGTGGGTGCGGCAACCGCGCCGGCATGGCGGCTGTACACGGTCTGGTAACGCTCGCGATCACGGGCATCGTCCTCCCGGTCAATATAGGGCGGCAGCGGCATATGCCCGAGGCGCTCCAGCACCCCCAACACCCCCTCTTCTGCGGGAAACGCCAGCTCAAACAGGGCTCCGCAGCGCCCCGCCACCTCAATGCGTGTACCGTCATCCAGCAGGATACCGGTGCCCGGCCTGGGGGACTTGCTGGCGCGCACATGGGCCTGGGCTTGCCCCCGATTGAGCACCCGCTCAACCAGGATCTCCAGCTTGCCGCCGGTTTCCTTGCGTGCAAACAAGCGCGCCGGGATCACCCGGGTATCGTTGAAGACCACAAGGTCACCGGCGTTTACCTGCTGGAGGATATCCGGAAACCGGCGATGTGCAATCGTCCCCTTAGGGCCATCAAGGCAAAGAAGGCGACTTCCACGACGCGCCTGGGTCGGCACGCGGGCAATCAGCGTATCGGGCAGGTGAAAATCGAAATCCTGACGCTGCATGGAATCCTGGAAAAAAGCATCTGTGAAGTGGTCGCGAAGGTTATAGGAAATTTTAGGCCCTGTTAACTGGCGCGACAGAAAAGCGCCTAAGTGATTGAATTTACTGATTGACCCCGCCCTGCCCGTTGCTATAATCACGCCCGCCCTGGCAGCCGACAGCTGCAAGGCGCCTGTGCCAGAGTGGTGAAATTGGTAGACACAGGGGATTCAAAATAAGCAAGCGATTTTGCATCCCAGCCACAAATTAGTAGACTTGCAAGCAATGCCAGAGTGATGAAATTGGTAGACATGAGGGATTCAAAATCCCTTGCCCTCGCGGGCGTGTCGGTTCGAGTCCGACCTCTGGTACCATCTCCCCCTTCCTTAGATCCAAAAGATTTTTTTGACCACTTTTAGCATCTAAAATGCTTGGGATGCAATTGGGATGCATATGTAGGTATCTTCCAGGTACACTTAGTAACCAACCCCACTAAGGCAACCCCAATGAGAAACGTGGTCTACCTAGCAACCAGCCTTGATGGATATATAGCTGACAAGAATGGGGGCGTAGACTGGCTGCATTCGATCCCTAACCCTGATCAGTCAGATTTTGGCTTCTCTGACTTCATCGCTGAGATGGATGCATTGGTAATGGGACGAAATACCTTTGAGACTGTATGTGCCTTTCCTGGCCCGTGGCCATATTCCAGTCTTTGTATTGAGCAACAGTATGGGGGGCATCCCTGAGGGTCACAAAGACCATGCTGAAGTGATCTCAGGGTCGCCAAGTGAAGTAGTCCAGCAATTAAACGCCAGAGGCTACCAGAATCTGTATATTGATGGTGGAAAGACTGTTCAAGGCTTTCTTGCAGCAAATTTAATCGATGAAATGATTATCAGCCGTCTTCCGGTGATATTGGGTGGTGGTGTTCCACTTTTCGCCGACCTTGAACAAGCCCAGTGGTTTGAGCACTCGAAGACCGAAATACTACTCGGTGAGCTGGTCAAGCCTCATTACAAAAAGAAGGGTTAATTCGCTCTTAGTTCGACAGGTTGTTTGAGAGCTTATAGCTATTGCGTATGTCGGTTTCAAGAATCCCGGCAGAATGGAGGTCACGAAGTACGGCCCTGATCTGATCCAGATTTAGTCCATAACTAGCATTCTTGATGGTGCGTAATACGGGTGGAATCTTACCGCTCAAAATGTCAGACGTTAGCTTAACCAACTTCAATCTATATTCTTGATCAACAGCCTGAGTCTCATCTGGCTGTGAATCAGGCTCAATCGAGTTATCTGCTGAAATACCGCCTCTAGTCTTCTCAGCGCCCGCTAAACTGATCATACCCAAGGTACTGACTTCAAGCAGCAGTGCCAAAACGGCATAGCCGAATGTTCTCACGGTATCCAGGCTAACATTTAGCGCCCCACTAATGGCGGAAAACAGTCTGGTGGTTTCTATTTCACTTTCCGCAGCAATTATTCCGACCTTTGAAAACGCAGCTTTCTTTTCTTTGAGATCTATCTGTAAACTAGCTATCTTGATCGCACTTGCTTGGGCTT
>NZ_JAVAMR010000034.1:0-39139 GCF_030731025.1 Microbulbifer sp. 2205BS26-8
GTCGAAGTATCTTATAAAAACCCCCTCTTGGTCGATCAATCCAGCATTACTGAAAAGTCACCACCCTTACGCTGATCTGCGGGTTCTTTAAGGACTGGTTTTCCACTCCACCGGCCATATCTTCTCCCACTGATCTGGCAGAACCCATGCCGATGGCCGTGATGCGGTCGGCGGCGATGCCTTTTTGCAACAGCACTCCACGTACCACATCCGCGCGTTCCTGCGAGGTTTCCTGCTCCGCAATCTCATCTCCCTGGCCTTTCACGTGACCCTCTATGGCAATTGTAATCTTGGGGTTCTCCTGCAGTATCTTTGCGAGGGCGTCAATATCCGGTGCCGAGGAATTGATAATCCTGGCCGTGCGCGCCTGAAAATTCACCTGCATGGGAAATTGCCGGTTTGGCTCCCGAGCACTATTTTTCAGATACTCGCGCAGATTGCCGGCAAAATCATCTGATCTCGAGTCCGCCTGAGCATCACCATTGGCCAGGGGGGAGTCGCCCACCGGCTCCGAAGGGGACTCCATAAAGGCAGATTCCTCCGGTGTCATGGAAGGCTCCTGCTCCGTCATTTCATCTTTTCCTTTCTTCATGCACATGTTCAACGCATACAGCACCACCAGTATCACCAGTAGAGGAAAAAACCAGCTGCTGAAACTTACGGGCTTGCGCTTTTTTCCAGAGTGGTGCAATGCCTCGGGCCGCGGCTCCTGGGGCTTGGAATGGCCGTGTGTTACCAACGAAGCACCCAGTTTGTCAAAATCCGGCACATCGAAGACGTTTAAAAGGCCTTTGGGTATTTTATCCCGGATGAATTCCCGCTGGCCGATAAGAAGTGAGGCCAGGTCAGATAGGTCCATTTTGTGGAGTTTCACCTGCTCACCCAACAGCGAAGTTGCCAGTACCACTGTCGTATTGAGCAGTGTATTGCCGCTGCCGCCATCCAACGTGGTAGCGGTCAGTTCCGCCGCTGCTTCGGTTCGGGTGCCAAACACTTTCTTGAGCATTTCTGCGCCATTCTGTTGAATGGCCTCGAATTTTTCCGGCTCTGTAAAACTCTCTGATAGAGAGGACAAGTCCAGTTCACCGGCGTCACTGATCATATTGAACAGGTAGCCCATTCCGGTTTTACTACTGGCTCTGTTCAGCATTCCAGCCAGAACCGTTGCGAGGCCGGTATCCAGGGCAGCCTGACTTTTTTCAATCGGAATGCCCAGTGCCTGGGCCAGAGAGTCAATGCCTGCAGCGCCCATTTTGCCCACCGCCAGATCCAGTAGATTTTCCACCATAATCAAACCTCCCAGCTTGCCTGCTTATCCCACATCCAGAAGACGGTATTGCTTTATTCCTCCCGGATGGGAAGGTATGCGCAGATTGAATATTTATCGTGTATTTTAAAAGCCAGCTTATACACTTGGGGGGAACCTGTGACTGGCATTACAAATTTAGCCGCCAAAAATATTGGTCCGGCAGCAAAAATAACAAGGCTCTTTTGGGAATGTACGTCAGCCCGGCCGCCCGGTGAGGTTGAATTGAAATAACTGCCCCAATCCGCCTTTACCCGATAAACTATCTCAGCCAATACCGGCGTCACCACCGCTGGCGCCTTTTATCATTGCACCGGCCCCACACACGATTAAGGTTATATCCGCAATCCGCAATAGAGAGGCCCAAACCGTGCCCACAGAAGCGTATATCTACGATGCCATCCGCACCCCCCGGGGAAAGGGGAAACCCAGTGGCGCTCTGTATGAAGTCAAACCCATCACCCTGCTCTCCGATTTATTGTGCAGATTACAAGACCGCAATTCCCTGGATACCGCCAGCATCGATGACGTGGTTATGGGGTGTGTGACACCCATTGGCGGGCAGGGGGCGGATATCGCCAAAATTGCGACACTGGCCGCGGGCTGGGACTGGGATATCGGTGGGGTCACCCTAAACCGCTTCTGTGCCTCAGGCGCCGAATCTGTCAACCTGGCCGCTGCCAAGGTGCGCTCCGGCTGGGAGCACCTGATCGTGGCCGGCGGGGTGGAATCTATGTCGCGAGTACCCATGGGTTCCGATGGCGGCGCCTGGGCCATGGACCCGCGCACGGCCATCGATACCGGCTTTGTCCCCCAGGGAATCGGCGCCGACCTGATCGCTACCCTCGGCGGCTTCTCCCGCGAGGATGTGGATCGCTTTGCCCTGACATCCCAGCGCAAGGCAACGGCTGCCTGGGATCGTGGCGCCTTTGCCAAATCGATCGTGCCTGTGCGGGACCAGAATGGCCTGCCAATCCTCAACCGCGACCAACTGGTGCGCCCGGATACCTCCATGGAAGCGCTGGCAGACCTGAAGCCCGCTTTCGCCGGTACGGGAGACCTGTGTTTTGACAGTGTTGCCATCTCCCGCTATCCCCAGGTGGAAAACATCCACCATGTCCACACCGCTGGCAACTCCTCCGGTATCGTCGATGGTGCCGCAGCCGTTTTGGTAGGTAGTGAGCAGGCCGGGCGCGATCAGGGACTGGTACCGCGAGCGCGCATCGTCTCCGCCGCAGTCGTCGGCACCGAGCCCACCATCATGTTAACCGGACCTGCACCAGCTGCACGCAAAGCCCTGAAATTCGCCGGATTGACCGTTCAGGATATTGATCTGTACGAGGTTAATGAAGCCTTCGCAGCGGTAGTCCTGCGCTTTCAATGCGAACTGGATATTGATCCGCAAAAGCTGAATGTGAATGGTGGCGCCATCGCCATGGGCCACCCCCTCGGCGCAACCGGCGCCATGCTGATAGGCACAGTTTTGGATGAACTGGAGCAGCGAAAATTGCGTTACGGCCTGGTGACGCTATGTGTCGGTGGCGGTATGGGCGTAGCAACCATTATTGAACGGGTGTAGGGGAAAAATCATGAAATCCATTCGCTTGGAAAAAGACGGAGACAACATTGTCCATCTGATTATGGACAATCCCAACGCCTCGGCAAACGTGATGGACCGGGATTTTACCAACGCCCTGCAGGATACAGTTGAGCAACTGAAACGGGAAGACTATGCGGGAATTATCCTGCGTTCGGCCAAAAAGACGTTTTTTGCCGGCGGCGATCTCAAATCCCTCTATGCCGCGCAGGAAAATGAAGCCGAAGCCTTCTTTGCCTCCTGCGAATCCCTCAAGGCCAATTTGCGCTGGCTGGAAACCCAGGGAAAACCCGTGGTCGCGGCAATTAACGGCGCTGCCCTCGGTGGTGGCTGGGAAATCGCGCTCAGCTGCCACCAGCGCATCGCCCTGAACGCACCTTCGGTAAAAATCGGGTTGCCGGAAGTGACCCTGGGCCTGCTGCCCGGCGGTGGCGGCTGCGTACGTATGCCGCGCCTGCTCGGCATTCAAAGCGCCCTGCCCTTTTTACTTGAAGGCAGGCAGGTACGCGCCGAGCAGGCTCTGAAATCCGGTCTTATCCAACAAATCGCCAGCGATACAGAGGAGCTGTTGACCCTGGCACGGGCATTTATCCTGGCCAATGGTCACCACCGGGTTTTACAACCCTGGGACCAGCCCGATTTTCGCATGCCTGGCGGGGATGCCAGTGACCCCGAAAATGCGCAATTGCTGGTGATAGCACCCGCCATGCTGGAGAAAAAAACCAAAGGGTGCCTGCCTGCCCCCGAAGCGATCCTGGCCACTGTGGTGGAGGGTGCCCAGGTGGATTTCGAGACCGCCACCCGTATCGAATCCCGCTATTTTGTCAAACTGGCCTGTGGGCAGGTGGCAAAAAACATGATCGGCACCTTTTGGTTTGCCCTCAACGAATTAAAAGCCGGTGCCTCCCTGCCCCAGGAAGCCCGCCAAGTGGAGACAACCCCAATCCGCAAAATCGGTATTCTCGGCGCGGGCATGATGGGCTCTGCAATCGCCTACACCTGTGCCAATAAAGGGGTTGAGGTGGTGCTCAAGGATATCTCCATGGAGGCGGCACTGAAAGGCAAAGCGTATGCAGAAAAATCCCTGCAAAAACGCCTGCAGCGCGGTCAAACTGACGAGGCCCGTATGCAGTCGGTATTATCCCGTATCCAGGTCACCGACAGTGCTGCTGACCTGGGCGGTTGTGAACTGGTGATTGAGGCAGTTTTCGAAGACCGGGCACTCAAGGGCAAGGTCACTGCTGAGGCCGAAGCCCAACTGGGTGACAGGGTCGTTTTTGCCTCCAATACCTCCACCCTGCCGATCACCGGCCTGGCCAAAGCGAGTGCGCGCCCCGACAACTTTATCGGCATGCACTTCTTTTCTCCCGCTGACAAAATGCCCCTGGTGGAAATTATTTGCGGTGGGGAAACCAGTGCATGGACCCTGGCCCAGGCCTTCGCCTTTGTGCTGCAAATCGGTAAGACACCCATCGTTGTCAACGACAGTCGCGGTTTTTTCACTTCCAGAGTGTTCGGCTGCTTCACCAACGAGGGCATTGGGATGCTCAGCGAAGGCGTCAATCCCGCCAGTATCGAAAATGCCGCGGCCCTGGCGGGCTTTCCGGTGGGGCCGCTGGCAGTGAGTGATGAAGTTTCCCTGACCCTTATGGAGAAGATTCGCCAGCAGACCACCAGCGATTTGCTGCGCGAAGGCAAAACAATACCCACGCACCCGGCCGATGGCGCAATAGATGAAATGCTGGCGCTGGGGCGTCCCGGCAGGGCCGCGGGCGGCGGCTTTTATAGCTATCCAGAAAATGGCGGAAAGCATCTATGGCCCGGTCTGCAAAAGGCATTTCCCCCGGCCAGACAGCTGCCAATGGCGGATGTGAAAGAGCGCCTGCTGTTTATCATGGCCATAGAAACACTGCGTTGCTATGAGGAAAATATACTGCGCAGTGTGCGGGATGCCAACATCGGCTCAATCTTTGGTATTGGCTTCCCACCCTGGACCGGCGGCGCCCTGCAATATATCAATCAATACGGGATTACTGCATTTATCCAGCGCGCCCAACAGCTGGCCAGGGCCTATGGCGACAGGTTTTCCCCGCCGGCTTTGTTGATACAGTTGGGGGAGTCACAGCAAATTCTGACCGATAAATAGTTATCGCAAACCTTTCTCAGGCATGGATAGCGATGGTTTCACAGGCAATTCACACTCAGGCATTTCCGGTGTGAACCCATAAATGCACAGTTTCAGATAATAACAAGGCATGGTGGTGTTAACGATGATACCCAGAACAGTTTTCAATGAAGATCACGAGCAGTTTCGCAATACCGTACGCAAATTCCTCGAGAATGAAGCCGAACCCTTCCATAACCAGTGGGAAAAAGACGGCCAGGTAGACCGCGCCCTGTGGAACAAGGCCGGTGAGATGGGCTTTTTATGCCCCCAGGTACCCGAAGCCTATGGCGGCCTGGCACTGGATTATGGCTATAATTCCATTATCGACGAGGAAATTGCCCGCGCGGGCCTTTCAGGCATCGGCTGGGGCCTGCACTCCAATATCGCTGTGCCCTATATCGTCCGATACGGCTCCGAAGCGCAAAAAAGGACCTACCTGCCGAAATGCATCAGTGGTGATATTGTCACCGCAATCGCCATGACCGAGCCCGGCACCGGCTCCGATCTGCAAAGTGTCAGAACCACAGCCATCAAGCACAACAGTCACTACACGCTCAACGGTTCCAAAACTTTTATCACCAATGGACAGCATGCCGATCTGGTGATTGTGGTGGCGAAAACCAACCCCAGTGAAGGGGCCTCCGGAGTGAGTCTACTGCTTGTCGATGCCCGTTCCCCCGGTTTCAAAAAAGGCACCAACCTCGAGAAAATCGGCATGAAAGCCCAGGATACCTCGGAGCTTTTCTTTGACAATGTCAAGGTACCGGAGGAAAACCTGCTCGGAGTAGAGGGGCAGGGTTTTACCTACCTGATGCAGGAATTGCCCCAGGAGCGCCTCAGTGTCGCCATCTTTGCACTGGCCAACGCCGAGGCCGCCCTTCAGTGGACCCTGGACTATGTACGCGAGCGCAAAGCCTTCGGCAAACCGATTTCCGCCTTCCAGAACACCCAATTCAAGCTGGCCGAGTTGGACAGTGAGCTGACCGCGCTGCGGGTATTTGTTGACCGCTGCCTGGAACTGCACTACGAAGAGAAACTCGATGTCGCCACTGCGGCCAAGGCCAAATTGCTCAGCACCGATTTCCAGTGCAGGCTCCTTGACGAATGCGTCCAACTCCATGGCGGCTTCGGCTATATGTGGGAGTACCCGATCGCCCGCGCCTGGGCAGACGCCCGTGTTCAGCGCATCTACGCCGGCACTAATGAAATCATGAAGTTGATTATTTCACGCGAACTCCTCAAGGACACCTGATCCTTACAGACCCGGATACACCACACCGGATTCCGCCTTTGGCGTCGCAAGACATATAGGCCGTGGACAGTATGAACCATGATAAAGGCCCGCTCGAGGGATTAAGGGTCCTCGACTTCTCGACCCTGCTTCCCGGCCCCTACGCCACCATGCTGCTGGCGGATATGGGCGCGGAGGTCCTGCGTATCGAATCCCCGACACGCCCGGACATGCTGCGCGGCCTGCCCCCTATGGTAGGCGGCGGGAAAGCAGTCTCGGCTGCCCATGCCAGCATAAACCGCAATAAACGCTCCCTGGCTCTGGACCTGAAAAATCCCGGCGCGAAGGAGATTGTCCGGCGGCTTCTGAAAGATTACGACATTGTAATAGAACAATTCAGGCCGGGGGTGATGCACAGGCTCGGGTTCGGTTACAACTCGCTTCGCCAAATGCGCCCGGACATTATTTACTGTTCCATTACCGGCTACGGCCAGAGTGGTCCGCTCAAGCAGCGCGCCGGGCACGATATCAACTACCTGGCACTATCCGGTCTGGCCAGCTATTCCGGCCGCCGCCGCAGCGGCCCGGGCCTCAGTGGGACCCAGATTGCCGACCTCGCCGGGGGCTCACACCATGCGGTTATGGCGATACTCGCCGCTGTCTATCAGCGATTACAGACCGGCAACGGCTGTGAAATAGACATCAGCATGACCGATTGCGCTTTTTCCCTGAATGCTGTCTGCGGTGCAAGTGCCCTGGCTGTGGGCCGGGACCCGCAAATGGAGTTGGAATTGTTAAATGGCGGCAGCTATTACGATTACTACCGCACAGCCGATGATCGCTACCTGGCCGTGGGCAGCCTGGAACCCCAATTCGCCGAGACATTCTTCCGGCGTATTGGTCACCCCCAGTGGACAGGCCGGGTTCTGGAAGACGATCAACAGGAACCGCTCAAGGGAGATATTGCCGCTGTTATACGCAAGCGCACCCTGGAAGCCTGGCTTGAAGCCTTCGCAGACTGCGATGCCTGCGTCGAACCGGTGCTGAGTTTCAATGAGGCGGCAGAAAGCCAGCTGATGCAAGAGCGACAGATGCTCTGTACTGCCACAACGTCCCAAGGCGACAGGCTGCGTCAGGTGAATACGCCTTTCCGCTTTGATGGCGTCAAAAGCCGGCAGCACAAGGCCGGCGCCACGCTCGGTGAGCACAGTCGCAGTGTACTTCGATCACTGGGTTTCAGTTCCGATGAGATTGAGCAGATATACGCACAGGGAATTATTACCTGAGATCATTCAGAAACATAACCCCAGTCAGCGCAATCTGGCTCGCGTGTCTTTATAGGGTTTTAGAGTAAGACCAATCACCCTTTGCTCTATTCAAACAGGTTTTATTGCTTTTTCCCTGCCACCTGTTTTACCTGTTCACTGAAAACGGCATGTTGTAAACCCATAGTCCCCAGCGCCTCCACGGGCAAAAATACCTTGTTATTGGAGGTTGCCATTTTATCCAGAACCTCCAGAGTACGGTAGGCAAGGTATTTGTCGGTAACCGATTTGGCCGGGAGATCATTGACTTCTTTTTGCCCAATCGCCTTCTCACGGGCAATTGCGTGATTCATCTTCTCCCGCTCCAGATCCCGTTCCATTTGTATCTTTTGAATCTCAAACTGGGCTTTTTCCTGCTCAATCAACTCACGGCGTTCTGCCGCCCGTTCTTTGGCCTGGGTTATGACCTTGGGGAACTGGATATCAGCAAGGCCCAGGCGCTTGATTTCAATAGGCGTTCCCTTTAGCGCAGAGGAAACTTCGTGAAACAGCTCCTGACTGAGTGACTCCCGGCTGGAGGCGATCTCATTAATGGAATACTTGGCCACAACCCTGCGCACAACATCCCTGATCACCGGTTGCGCATAGGTATTGTAGACATGCTTTACAGAGATATTGTCATTCACAGGAGGAATTCGGTCGAACACATGATCAATGACCCCGTCACTGATAGCGCCTGTCATACGCACATCAAAGCTCATATTGAGCTGATCTTTGGGCATAAAGACTTTGAATTTTTCCAGGTGGCCAAAGTCTGCAATGGTCAGCGTAACCAGTTTGTCACAATAAAAAAGGCACATATCCAGGCGGAATTTGGAAGGCGGTACAACTTCTGGTTTGTAGCCGTTCTTGGTGAGCACCTTACCAACCTGTGCCGGCAGTACTGCTACCCGTTCCGCACAGGCAGGGGTAAACAACAGTAGTTCCAACAGCCCCAGTACAAAAATTAAACGCATTATGCCCCGAATCCCGAATCCCGAATCCCGAATCCCGAATCCCGAATCCCGAATCCCGAATCCCGAATCCCGAATCCAAAAAGTGAGTTTGTTTTCTACAGAAAAACAAGTTAATAAAATCCTTTTCAATATGGTATTCTTTGTGCGTAATATCAGCTCGGATCGGATTTCGACTGAATCATAAATTTGGGACTATTTACCTAATTACACCCTAGTGACACTATGCAACTGGAATTTATAACCGCAACCTTTTTCAACTTTGGTATCAACCTGCTCTATACCCTGATCGCGCTGTTTATTGGTATCGCCGCATTAGTAACTATTGATAAAAAGCTGCTGCGCACCGTGGATATTGAGGGTGAGTTAAAAAACGGCAATATTGCGGTTTCTATTTTTGCCTCCACAATATTGATTTTTGTTGCCATCATTATTTCTTTCGGACTGAAAGGCTAGCACAGTGCGCAAATGGACATTGCTACTGATCGTGCTGTCTTTGGCACTGATGGCACCCGAGATACTGCGCAACACTTTGTATGGTGCTAGAGCCCAATTTGCGCAGGAGGCGTCACTGGATGCAAAAATCCGGATTGCAAATGCAAATACCGGTACTAGATCTCTGAAACAGGACCGCCAGCACGGCGTGGTACGTGTGGCGGGAAGTAGCCAGTCCCTTTCCGAGGAGGTCATTCAGCGCGTGGTAGCCAAGCGCACCCTGGAAGAAAGCGCTCATGTCTCCGTATGGAACTGGCAGGGCGTCGAAGCGGCAACCGCCTCTGCGCGGGGGCTGGATCAGCTGCATCACTTTGCCAGCAGCTATCTGGTGGGTTTCAAGCCATTCAAAACCAGACAGTTGTGGGTGCCGCTCTATACTCTGGCAATGAACAAAGAGTACCAGTACGACCATCTACAATATGCAGGCCTGTCCGATGTCTGGCAGACTTCCCGTCAGGCCTATTACCAAAAACGGGGAGATTGTGAGGACCACGCCATTCTTCTGGCCGACTGGTTGATTGAATTGGGGGTGGATGCACGGGTGGCACTGGGTACCCACAAGGGTCAGGGACACGCCTGGGTGGTCGCCATTGTGGATAACCAGGAGTATCTGCTCGAGGCCACCAGCAAGCGACGCCAGAGCAGCTGGCAGGCCATGCCGCTCGCTGCGCTGGCGGAGGGGTACAATGTGGAGTTTCAATTCAACCGGCATTTCTTCTGGGCCAAGCGCAGCCAGGCCCCCACCCACAAATATCGCGGCAGCCACTGGATTAAAAAGTCACAGTTTATCCGCAGTTAACCCGCAGACGAAACCGGCAACAGCAGCCTATTTCGCCTGCAGTGACATCGGTCATCAGATCGGAGAACCCGGCGGCATCTCCTTGATATCCCCCGCCTTGACCTCCAGTTCGCCGCTGATAAACGCCTCTATACGTTTCGCCTGAAAGTAATAGTGAGCACTATATCCTTGGGGGTTTTCTCCAAACAGCCTCTTTTTACCCAATGCCAGCTGGAATTTGGCCAATTGCAAATGCGCCTTGGCCCGCACCGATTCGGCGGCGCTGTTATCGGAAGCCAGCAACATCAGATGCTGAATATAGGTGTGGTTCACGCGCTGATGGATTGCGGCCTGCAATCCGGAGTAGCGATCACTGTCGAGGGCCATGGCGGTCAGTTGAGACAGCAGTGTATCGAAGCCGGGAATTTCACTGCTGCGCGCGCTTTGCTGGTTCATGCGCGCTGCCCGCTGGGGGTGCATCAGGATGGACAGGGTATGATTTGCAGCCGCCTCGCCGAGGGCTACCGCGTCGAAAGCGACACCGGTATACGCGGGAAAACTCTCAACTGTGCGACTGTAGCCGTAAGACTTCGGCGGAATCATTTGCAACACCTGCTCCGGCAAGGCCAGGAAATTGGGGGAGAGCGTTGTCAACAGGGCATCGATGGCCTGTTGCTGGCGCTCAGCCGGCACCAGGGTATAGCTGTTCTGTTCTGCATCGTTGTACAGGTAGTCGTAATCCAGGCCACCGATCAGTTTACCCACCGCTTCGGCCTGGTAGCGGTGCCCGTAATACACTGGTACCAGAGTCTCCTCCAGATCCGAGCGAGGGGCCGATCTGGGGTTCGCGGCGATGGAAAAGTTATCCAGAACGTGGCGGCGTAACTCCAGCATACGCGCAAACTCCACCAGAGGGTCATTACCGTTATCCCACAGATGGGAAACCGCATGGGCATTGTTGATTGTGCGAGAGTCGGGGTCGGATATAAAGCGCAGCTTTTGCACCTGAGCCTCGTCGATAATGGATTGCAAAAACACGCCTTCATCATCCCCATTGCCATAGCCGTATTGAATGGCCAGCTTGTCCCAGGCGCCGATACCGGTGGCATAGGCATCAGACAGCAGCAACTTATCCCCATGCAGTGAGACTAGCGGCGCGGGATAATCCATTACCGAAGCGCGCTCTTCGGCGCTCGCGGCAAAATTGTGTGCAAGTCCAAGTGTATGGCCGACTTCGTGGGCGGAAAGCTGGCGGATACGGGCCAGGGCCAGGGCTTTCAGGGCCTCGGTATCTGCAGATCCATCACCGTAGGGCCGCAGCAATCCCTGAGCGATCAGGAAATCCTGGCGTACCCGCAGGGAGCCCAGTGTCACATTTCCTTTGAGTATCTCCCCGGTGCGGGGATCGGCCACCGAGTAACCGTAGGACCAGCCACGGCTAGCGCGATGCACCCAGTTAATCACGTTGTAGCGCACGTCCAGTGGATCGACATTCTCCGGAAGGATCGCCACACGGAATGCGTTTTTATAGCCAGCTGCCGTAAATGCCTGATTCCACCAACTGGCGCCTTCAACCAGCGCGCTGCGCACAGGCTCCGGAACCCCGGAATCCACGTAGTAAACAATGGGTTCCACCACTTCATCGCTACCCGGTTTCTTCTCCAGGCGATGGCGATAGATCAAGCGCTGCTCCAGGGGCTGATCGATTGGGGTGGCGTAATTCCGGTAAGTGAAGGGAAAGTAGCCACTGCGACTGTGGAAGCGGCGCGGCTGGTAATCCTTGTCCGGCAGTTCGATCAAGGAAATATGTTGACGCAGGGATACCAGGGTCGGGGTCGGCACTACCTCGCGCAGGTGCTTGCCCGGTACGGCGCCTGTGAACGTCAGCTGTGCTTCGAACTCGCTGTTGTTGGGGAAGTTTTTGGTGCGCGCAAGGTAAATGGCCGATTTGGACCTATCCACCGTATAGCTGCCCTGTTTAGCCTGCTTGAGTCGAGGCCCGATACCGTGCTGGTCGCTGAGCAAAAAGGGGGTGAAGTCCACCAGCACACGGCCTTCGCCCTGTGCCAGAATGTCGAACCCCCAGAGTATCGAGGAAGCAAAGGCTTCCTGTACCGCACGGCGCTCAGCGGGGTTTTCCGACTCTGCGCGATAGAGCATATTCACCTGGTGCAGAAGCACCTTGTTTCCCCCACGTTGGAATTTTACCAAGCGGCTCTGTCCAACCTGGTTGCGGTCCAAACCTACCGGGTTGGAGCCCAACCCCTGCGCCAGGCCTGTGAGGAGCAGCAGCTCTCGATCAAACGCCTCGATTTCCAGCAGTACCCGGCCGCTGCTTTCATCCCAGTAGAAGTCGTGATACCCACTGAACTTCTGCATATCCACTGTGTACTCGACGATGCCCCCGGCCTGTGCCACTGCCCCAACTAGCACCAGCCACAGTGCCGCCAACGGTCTGCTCAAAGACATTGGTTGCCCCCAATCTTATTCACGTTATAAAACAGCCATGACCATGTTACCTGCCGCACTCCGGTCACCGTCAAGAATCACACTGCGCGCCACGGTAAAAAGCCTCGCTCTCTGCACAAAAAACAACCACCAATATTTCTTCACCACGCTGCATCCATTACGCGCACAGACTGCGTCATAGGAAGAAGACGACAACAGCAGGAACAAACTCCATGTGGAAACCACTCGGTATTTCAGTGCTTATTGGGCTCGGGGGCGCAACCCAGGCTGTAGGCCACGATGCCTCCAGCATCACCGGGGATAACTGCAATGTATCTCTGCACTATTCGGTGCGTGTCGGCACCGATTTCCTGGAGGTACAAAACACCGATAGCGGCGATCAGCTGGTACATTTCCGCCCCCCAACGCGGCTGTTGGTCGATGGAACGCCCATTCCCTTGAACCAGCAACAACAGCAACTGCTGCAGAACTATCGCCAGAAGCTGCACCGTGCCGGGCGGGAAACACTACTGATCACCCTGGAGGCCATGGATATCGCCATGGCCGGCCTGTCCATGGCGATAACTGCCCTGGCCGGCCCAGACCACCCCGACAATCTCGAACTGCAGCGGCTCTCCAAGGAACTGCTGCAGCGCACCGAGGAACGACTCAATCGAGAGGGAGAAATCTACCAACTGGGAGATTCCGAGATCGGGGATTTCATTGACAAAACCATATCCGAGGAATTTGAACCGCGCATAGAGCAACTTGCCAGGGAATCCGCCACCACCATCGCCTGGCACGCCCTTAAAGCGGTATTTACCGCTGGCCAAAACCTTGAACAGCAGGTTACTGAAGAGGCCGAGCAAATGCTGGAGCAGCGCTCAAATCAGATTGAACAACACGCAGAGCGGCTGTGTGCATCTTTGTCATCTCTTGACCGGCTGGAACAGCAAGTGCACCAATCAATCCCTGCACTCACAAGCTATGACCTGGTCAGAGTAGAGTAGATTTCATCCCCCCCGACTCGGCCGCTCTGCGGCCTTTTTTTTGGCTTTTATCCAGGGATATACCAGTTTTGGCAGCTGAAAGTGACAAGTCACCCGGCAACCAGACAGCGTGCCGGGCTGAACAGCTGGCGCATCTTCACTTCAGATACCAGCAATGCGCCGGTGCACTTTGCTTTTTACAGCAGGCAGCCAAATCGTGCCAAGCACTCTTCGACCGCCTGCTGTGCTCTTCCACGGAAGATTAATGTGCAGCCAGTTCGTCGATACGTTTGCCATCCACATCCAGTTCAATCATGGGACCGATATCCAGATCGCGAATGCCTTTTTCAATTTTGCTCTTGTCGCCGACAATCACCCAGATAAATTGCTCCGGTTTAATGGTCTCGCGAGCCAGAGTGTGGATCGTATCCAGGTTTGCACTGCGGATCTGCTCGGCATAATGATCCATATAGTCCAGAGGGCGCTCGTAGGTCACCATACTGGAGACCGCACTGGACACGGCATTGATGGTCTCAAAACGACCGGGCAATTCATTGACGCGTTTATCCTTGACCTTCTGCAGTTCTTCTTCTCGTGCGGGCCTGTTACGGGTATAAGCGCGCAATTCTTTTTGCAACTCACTCAGGGACTCACTGGTTTTGTCGGTCTGAACCGGGGCGTAGACGATCAGCGGCTGCTGTCCCTTGGCACCGGTCATAAAAGAATAGGCACCATAGGCCCAATGTTTGTCCTCACGCAGATTCATATTGATACGCGCAGTAAATGTGCCGCCAAAGATGTCATTCATCATATGCAGGGCTTCGCGCTCTGCGATTTTCTCAGAGGGAGCCAGCAAGCCGCCGATAATCATGGTCTGCTCTGCTCCAGGTTTATCGATCAGATAGACACTGACTTTTTCCGGGTGTGCCACCCGGGCCAGGTTCTTCTGTGGCAGAGCGCTCTCCGGTGCACGCCAGTCGGCAAAATACTGCTCCAGTTTTTGTGTCAATTCAGTCAGGGTAATATCCCCCACAGCCACCAGGGTGGCATTGTCTGGACGGATCCAGGTCTGGTGATAACCCTCCAGATCATCGCGCCCCAGTGACTGGATAGAGTCCTCGCTACCGGAACCGGTGAGGGGCACCCCATAGGCATGATTTTCGCCGTATAGAAGCGGGGGCAGACTGCGCAGGGCCATATCCACCGGGCGGGTTTTTTCTTGCTGGATGGCGGCGATCCAACGTGTGCGCTTGCGTTCGATTTCATCATCGGAGAAGGCCGGACGCAGAACCACATCGGCAAACAGCGCTATGGAATCATCCAGGTTCGCTTTCAGTGCATTGAGACGCACGGTGGAAGTATCAATATCTGCCCAGGTGCTGATATGTGCTCCAAGCATCTCCTCTTTGGCACTGATTTCCAGCGCGCTCAGGTTGCTGGTGCCCTCTTTCAGCATGGATATAGCATAGCTGGACGTGCCCAGGGTATTGCCCTGGTCAGCGGCATAACCGGCATCGAACTGCAGGCGCATATCCACTACCGGTACCGAATGGCGTTCTGCCAGCACCACTTTCAGACCATTGGAAAGCTCGGCGGTTTGTAACTTGGGAAAAGGCACGCTGGGGAAATCACCGGTTTCCGGCAGCTTGGACCTGTCGGCCCCTGTCTTCGCCACAGCATATTCCGGGAAGGGGTGCACCTCAAGATTGTAGTCACCACTTGTCAGCCACTTCTGCGCGGCAGCCTGTACCTGTTGTGGAGTGATTTCCTGCTTCACGCTCAAACTGTCCAGGTAGGCCGTGGGGTTGTCCAGGTAGAGTTCCCCACGGGCCAGGATAACGCCCTTGCCGCTCCAGCCACCTACCTGCTCCAGATCCCGGGCATAGGAGGCGTACTCGCTCATATTGATACGCGCCAGCTCCTCCGCCGTTGGCCCTTCCTGGAGAAAGCGCTGCAGTTCCTCCGCAATGGCTGCTTCTATTTCTGACAGCTCGACACCAGATTTTGCGTTGGCGATGATTTGAAAGATTGAGGAGAGTTCAAATTCGTACAAAGGTACACTGACATCTGTAGCAATCTGGTCCTTATAGACGAGACGCTTGTATAACCGCGAGTTCTTGCCGTCGCCGAGCACTGCCGCTGCCAAGGCGATGGCATTGGCATCCTCATGGGTCAGGTTAGGGGTATTCCAGACTTTGTAGAGTCGTGACTGGGCCACGCGGTCATACATATGTTCACGACTCGACTGGTCGCGTTTGGCAATCCAGGCTTTTTTCTTGATCAAAGGTGGGCCGGCGGGAATATCTCCAAAATATTTGCTGGCTTTCTCTTTGGCGGTCTCAAGATCGATATCACCCGCCAGCACCAGTACCGTATTGGCGGCACCATAGTACTGCTTGAACCACTCGTGGACATCTTCCAGGGTGGCAGCTTCAAGATCCTCCATAGAGCCAATCGTGGTCCAGGAATAGGGGTGGCCCGCAGGGAAAATGGCCTTCTGCATGCGCTCCCAAACTTTACCGTAGGGTTGGTTTTGCCCCTGGCGCTTTTCATTTTGAACGACACCGCGCTGCTCATCCAGTTTCTCCTGGGTTATCACACCGAGCAGGTGTCCCATACGATCGGACTCCATCCACAGCGCCATATCCAGGGCGTTGCTTGGTACCGTTTCAAAATAATTGGTGCGGTCCAGCCAGGTGGTACCGTTCATGCCGGTAGCTCCGGCCAGTTCGAAGGGTTTGAAGTACTCATCGTTGTAATTTTCCGAACCGTTAAACATGAGGTGTTCAAACAGGTGGGCGAAGCCCGTGCGACCGGGTTTCTCGTCTTTGGAACCCACATGGTACCAGACGCCTACGGAGACAATCGGGGCCTTGTGATCTTCGTGCACAATAACGCGCAGACCATTGGGCATGGTGAATTTTTCATAAGAAATTTGCAGTGGCTCTGCAGGACGCATTTTCGCTGCAGCCGTATTCAGGGTTGATTCGGCCGGAGAGGGATTTGTAGCACTGTTTTGGGGTGCTTCTCCACAGGCAGCAATAGCCAGCGATAGTGCCAGAGGGATACTGTGCTTGAGTACAGTTTTCATGTCAGTTTCCTTGTCGGGCAGCCTCAAATGGTCACTTCCCCGGCAAGTAATACTCGTGGGAACAGCAGCCAGGAAAATGTTAGCCGGAAAACTACCGTTGTGTTTATCGCTTTTCCAGACTGCTTACCATCTCTGGGCATGGTAGCCCAGCGTCAAACCCCGCAACAATCTCTGCTGGTATTTGGAGGCGGCACTTGTCTTTTGGTCTTCCGGTTCAGGGTTTATATAGGCTCTGGCAGCATTTGGCAAACCCGTCGGAGCGGGGGCAAAGACAAGTTCCTTTGATTTAGACGCAAAACCGACATAGTAAGCCTGGTGGATAATATCGATCTCCGGCTGTATGGCTCGGTACCAGGCCACTTCAATGCCCGGGGAGAACTCCATGTCGTGTTGTCGCACAGTGGCCAGCAGTACATCCCGCCACAGTCGGTACCACTCGGGGCGGATATTGTATCCATTGCGATCAGGGCTTTTCCCACTGCGCACAGTTTGATATCTGACATGCCTCGCGCATGGAGCGCCGGTTGAATACTGCCATTGCGCAACAGGTGGCGCTGGACTTTCATGTCCGTGTTGACAAACAATCCAGAAATATCTGCGCTATTTCCCATAAAGCGATCATAAAAGTCCACAATAACTGCACAATGTTGCAACAGCGCCCTTAACCTTGGAACGCGATGCCATTTTCAGGGCAAGGCATAAGAAATCGGTCTCCGTGGTTTATACACTGGCGCCGCGTGTGTGACTGCAACCCGTGTAGGCGTGCCTGTTGTAAGGGCGACGATTCTATCCGGGCCATCTGCAGAAAAAAAGCCTTTTCATATCAATGTATTAAACCATTTCAACAAGATTTTTAAGCAGCTATTTGCTCTCGCAGAGTGCTATTGTTGAATCTGGGGGCAGACTAACGTATACATCCGGAACAGGTCGAACACTGGCACCAGTCCTGTATTGACTAAACCACTAGGTACAACTACCCTTTGCCCCATTGTTTTCTGCATCTGAAAAAAGGCGGAGCGTGTTAAACTCACCCAAAGAGAGCAAATGATAAGCAGCCCCCATTCTGCTCAAACGGATCACTGGCTGTCAGAATAATATTCTGACAGCCAGATTGCTGATGCAAAATTCGCACTAGCTCTGTTTAATGGGCCAATCTGAGCCCCTCGACTTACCGTCTCAATAGAGTTATTCTTGTTTACTCTAGTTTGTTCCCTGGGTGGATGATTGTGAGATAACAACAAATCAACCCATACACTGCCTATTCCCAAGCCCTCAAGTACCAAATTTGCTTTCATCTCTCCTTTTGCAAGACATTTCCATGGATATCACTTTCTCACTAGAAGACATTGAAGATCAGTTTTCGGATAATAGCCTAATTCGTGGTAAGACCTATTATCAACGTGGCAACGTTAAAAAGTACCAGGCCTCTCATGATTTTCACAAAATTTACGGCGTCGTGATCGGCTCCGGCAGCAGGAACTACGATCAGAACATTACTATCGTAAATCGTAGAAGACATAACAGGCCGAAGATTATTGGAGGCTGTACCTGCCCTGTCAGCTATAACTGCAAGCATGTTGTCGCAGTACTTTTTACCTTACTGGAAGAAAATAAAATACCCAAAGCTGCAATCGGAAATACCTCTATTCGGGATCGTTGGCAAGAATGGCAGCGGAGTAATTTGGCAGAAGGGCACATATACGAGAATCCCCTCACCAGCAATCAACACCTGCTTTATACGCTCAACTGGAATCAGCAGTACAATTCCCCACATGTCAGTGTAAATATCTATTCCGCAAGACCGTTAAAAAAAGGCGGTTACGGTAAGTCACAGCGTGAGCAGCTCTACCGGGCAAATCATTTGTCTTCTCGCAGGAATGACAAACGGATTGTTGGTTTGTTAAAGCTTCTCTCTGAGCTGAATTCCCGATCAGCGCTTCGCGGTAAAGAGGGCGCTTTGCTCCTGGACCAATTGTTAAAAAGTCAGCGCCTGTTTAATAACATGGAGGAGCAGATTCCAATTCGACAAGGCGAGCCAGTTGAACTGGCATTGCAATGGGACACAGCAGGGTCAACCACAGAATTGAACCTCATTGTTGGCGGACTTGCGTCTGGTTGGCGTCTGATTCCCACTGATCCCCCCAGTTACTTTGATCCCAATATGAACACAATTGGTCTTATCAGTACCTCCATTCATGGAGAGACGCTCGAAAAACTGGTCGACATGCCCCCTGTACCGGAAGACGCACTGGTTAAGGCATTTCCTTATCTGCAGAGTCTGGTCGGAGTCAACACCCTGCCAACACCAAAATCACTGTCTCTTAATGTTATTGATGAAACTGTGAGGCCGGCGCTAACGCTTAAGACTATTCAACCCCCACACAGTACCGAGCGCATCCATGTAGCATATTTCCGCCTGCTCTATGGTCCTATTTCCCTGTCGCGGGATGAAGCTTTCTCCAAACAGCCTGCTACAACAGAGCTACAAGAATACCAGGGACAGTTGTACCGCCTAAACCGGGATTTTATACGAGAGGAAGAGGCCATCCAGACACTGTTCAAGTGGCCTTGGCATTTTGACCCCGACCAGCCGGATCAACCGTTCCTGACATTTTTAAACAGTGGGTCTACCACCGAAGTCATAGAACAATGGCACCAATTTATTCAGGAAGGTATCCCAGAGCTTAAAACCTCAGGCTGGTTGATCGAGATAGAGGATAATTTCTCTCTCAAAATTCATACTGTTGAGGAATGGGGATGGGAGGCAGAACAGGAATCCAATGACTGGTTCTCCCTAGGTGTTACGATTGATATTGATGGAAGATCACTTTCCCTGATTCCTCTGCTGATAGGTTATCTTGAACTGGGGCAAGAGCCCCATGAAAAAAAAGAAAGCCTGATCCCGTTTGGTTCCGGTCAATATATCCGCTTGCCCAATCAGCTGTTTAAGGATCTCAGTGCTCTATTGGAGGAGTGGTATAACAGTGAATCCAATGGACTCAGAATTCCCAGATATGCAGTGGGAGACCTGCAGAAACAAGAGATTATCTGGAGTGGTAACAATAATCTGAAGACTCTGGCCCGGCATCTGCATAAAGGCCCCAAACCGATCAAACCACCACGCGCCCTGCGCGCACAGTTACGTCCCTACCAGCAGGCGGGTTTAAACTGGCTGCAGCACCTGCGCAGGTTAAACATGAACGGTATTCTGGCCGATGATATGGGCCTGGGCAAAACCCTGCAGACGCTTGGCCACCTCCTGAAAGAAAAGGAGGGCGGGCGCTTGAAAAGCCCCGCCTTGGTGATTGTACCAACCAGCCTGCTCGGAAACTGGCATCAAGAAGCTGAACGCTTTGCCCCCAATTTGTCTGTCCTTATACTGCATGGCAACCAACGTCACGAAAACTACACCCTTATTCCGCAATCGGATTTGGTTATTACCACTTACCCTCTTATTGTTCGCGATGAGGAAATCTTACGGAACCAGGAATTCCATATTCTTATTCTGGATGAGGCTCAGGTAATAAAAAATTATAAATCCAAGGCTTCACAGGTTGTTCGCACCCTGAATGCACAACATCGGATTTGCCTGACAGGTACTCCTTTGGAAAATCATCTGGGTGAGCTTTGGTCTCTCTTCGACTTTCTGATGCCAGGATTTCTACAAAACCGGAAAAAATTTAACACTCTCTATAGAACCCCGATTGAAAAGCAAAGCAGCGAGGAAAAGCAAGGACAGCTCAACCACAGGATTTCTCCGTTTTTGCTGCGTCGAACAAAACAGGAAGTCGCAAAAGAACTGCCGGCAAAGACGGAGATTATATATCGGGTAAATTTTGGCAAAACCCAGGCTACCCTCTATGAAACAGTACGCGCGGCAATGGAGAAACGGGTTAGGGATTTGATGAAGAAAAAAGGGCTAAATCGATCCCAGATAGAAATACTGGATGCGCTATTGAAGTTGAGACAAACATGTTGTGACCCACAGCTTGTTAAGCTCGAAAAAGCCAGAAAAGTGAAACAATCTGCAAAACTCGAAGCCCTCATGGAACTGCTTCCGGAGATGGTGGAGGAGGGGCGTAAAATCCTATTATTCTCTCAATTCACGGAAATGCTGGGGAAAATTGCATCAAAACTCGACCAGGCTAACATTTCCCATGTCAAGCTAACCGGCCAGACTCGCAGACGCCAGGAAACTATCGATGCCTTCCAAAATGGCGATATCCCCGTATTCTTGATTAGTCTTAAGGCCGGGGGCGTAGGTCTGAATTTAACGGCGGCAGATACGGTTATCCACTATGATCCCTGGTGGAATCCAGCCGTGGAAAATCAAGCCACGGACAGGGCCCACCGTATCGGGCAGGACAAGCCAATTTTTGTCTATAAACTCATTTGCGAAAACACAGTTGAGGAAAAAATTCTTGAATTACAGGCGCAAAAACAAGCCCTGGCTGACGCTGTATATAGCAAAAATCATGAAACTGTGAAAATGGATAGTGAACAGTGGTTGGCCCTTTTTCGTTAGTATCATAGAGGAACCCGTGCACTTCGAAGGCGAATACTACAACGCCGGTGAAAGGAGGCATGCACTGAAGGATAGTGATTCAGCAGGCGGTTGAGAAATCCTTTTTCAGCCGCCTGCTAGACGAAGTTTGGCAAAAGACCACTTTGGGGAACAAGAACTTACAGGAGAAAATCAATAGGAAAACAAGGCTTTGGCCACGCGTGAGTTGGTTTCACGCCCCAGCTGTTCAGAAATAAAGTTCCCGGCCTCAGCCAGCAACTGTAAATCCACACCGGTTTCGATATCCAGGCCGTTGAGCATATAGAGCACATCCTCACTGGCGACATTGCCGGAGGCGCCGCGGGCATAGGGGCAGCCCCCCAGGCCGGCTACGGCAGAGTCCACTACCGCGACACCCATTTGCAGGGCGGCGTAGATATTGGCCAGGGCCTGGCCGTAGGTATCGTGGAAGTGCACCGCGAGTTTCCCCACAGGTACACGGGCCATCACCTGCTCCAGCATACGCTTGGCCGCTTCCGGGGTGCCGACACCAATGGTGTCGCCGAGAGAGATTTCGTAGCAGCCCATTTCCAACAGCGCGGAGCTGACTTCAGCCACTTTGGCCGGATCAATATCGCCTTCATAGGGGCAACCAAGTACGCAGGATACGTAACCGCGCACGGGTATGCCGTCTTGCTTCGCTTTTTCCACCAGTGGGCGGAAGCGCCCCAGACTCTCAGCGATACTGCAATTAATATTTTTCTGGGTGAAGGCTTCCGAGGCCGCACCAAATACGGCGACCTCATCCGCTTTGGCTTCCACTGCGCGCTCATAGCCTTTTAAGTTTGGCGTGAGGGCGCTGTAGATAACACCGTCTTTGCGCTGGATACCCGCCAGCACTTCCTCGCTGGCGGCCATTTGCGGTACCCACTTGGGGCTGACAAAGCTGCCGGCTTCAATAACCGACAGCCCGCTGGCACTGAGCTTGTCCACCAGCGCGATACGGGTCTCCACAGAGATAGGCTGCTTTTCATTTTGCAGCCCATCGCGGGGGCCCACTTCGACGATTTTGACTTGCTTGGGCAAAGTCATTACTGCTCCTCCCCGGCAAAATCCACCAGCAGGCTACCGCCATCCACCAGCTCACCTTCAGCACAGAAGAACTGCTGCACGGTGCCAGCGGCTGGAGCCCGCAGGGTGTGTTCCATTTTCATGGCTTCCATTACCAGTAGCGGCTGGTCTTTTTCCACCGTAGAGCCGGCCTCAACCAGCAGCGAAATAATGGTGCCGTTCATGGGGGCATCGAGGCCGTGGGCTTGGTCATTGCTCTCGCCCATATCCGGTGGCAGCAACTTAAATTCCACCTGGGTGCCATCGATAAATACAGCGCCACCATCGCGGGTATCCACGGCGGAGAAACTCATGCGACGGCCATCCACCAACATCAAGTCGCGTCCCGGCAGCAGGCGAATCTCACCGCTGTTTTGTTCCTCAGGCAAGGCATCACATGTCCAGCGCAGGCTATCGCCCTCCGCAACAAAGCGAATTTGAGCGTGCTGGCCACGGTAGTCCACCGTCTGGGTGCGACTGCCAGCCAAAGCATTGCGCCAGTTATCGCCATTATGCCAAGGGGAGAAAGGATCCCGCTGCGGTGCGCTGTTGCGCAGATCGCGTTCTTCACGCTGCTGTAAATAGCCGGCAATAGCAGCGCATTTCAGCGGCGTCAGTGTCTGCTCCTGGTGCAGTACTTCCGCCTCGTAGTCCTCGATAAAGTGAGTCGAAATACAACCGCTGGCAAATGCCTGGTGATTGATCACTCGGCGCAGGAATTCGATATTGTGGCGCACACCGGCAATCTGATAATCACGCAGTGCGCGATCCAATTTGGCCAGGGCTTCTTTGCGGGTGCGGCCGTGGCAGATCAATTTGGCGATCATCGGGTCGTAATGCACGCTGATTTCATCGCCGGTCTGCACACCGGTATCCACCCGCACACCCTCGCCTTCCGCCGGGGGCTGGTGGCGCACCAACACGCCTGTTGCCGGCAGGAAATCATTGTCCGGGTCTTCGGCGTAGATGCGCACTTCCATGGCGTGGCCGTTGATCTGCAGCTCATCCTGGCTCATGGGCAGGGTATCGCCAGCGGCAACTGACAGCTGCCAAGCCACCAGATCCTGGTCGGTGATCATTTCCGTAACCGGGTGCTCCACCTGCAGGCGGGTATTCATTTCCATAAAGTAGAAGGCACCGCTGGCATCCAGCAGGAATTCCACCGTGCCGGCACCCACGTAACCAATCGCGTGGGCCGCGCGCAGGGCCGCTTCACCCATGCGGGCGCGCAGCTCCGGAGTCATGCCCGGTGCGGGAGCTTCTTCCACTACTTTTTGGTGGCGGCGCTGCACCGAGCAATCCCGTTCAAACAGGTAGACGCCATTGCCCTGCTGATCACAGAACACCTGGATTTCCACATGGCGGGGACTCACCACATAGCGCTCTAGCAGCATGATGTCGTCGCCAAAGGCATTCATGGCCTCACGCTTGGCAGCGCCCAGAGCTTCGTGGAATTCATCGGCACTGTCGACACGGCGCATGCCCTTACCACCGCCGCCGGCAGCAGCTTTCAGCAATACCGGATATCCGATGCGATTGGCAAGGCCTTCCAACAGCTCTTCATTTTGATTGGTGCCATGGTAACCGGGCACCAGGGGCACATTGGCCTCTTCCATAATACGTTTGGCGGCGGACTTGGAGCCCATCGCCTCAATCGCGCCGGTGGGTGGGCCGACAAAAATAATGCCGGCGCTATCGCAGGCGCGGCAAAACTCCGCATTTTCCGACAGGAAGCCATAACCCGGATGGATGGCATCGGCACCAGTCTGCTTGGCAGCACCCAATACTTTGTCGATATCCAGATACGAATCCCTGGCCGGGGCCGAACCCAGGTGCACCGCTTCGTCCGCCATCTGCACATGCAGGGCGTCGGCATCCGCATCGGAATAAACGGCGACAGTGGCCACCCCCAGGCGGCGCGCGGTCTTGATAATGCGGCAGGCAATTTCGCCGCGATTAGCTATTAACAGTTTGCGAATCATAAAAATTACCCTTCGCTACCATTCATCCAACTGGGTGCACGCTTTTCCAAAAACGCACTCAACCCTTCCTGTCCTTCCGGCGACACACGCACGGCAGCGATCAGCGCGCTGGTCTGGCCCTGCAATTCATCGTTGATAACCCGGTTGGACATGGACATAGCCAGTTGCTTGGCCATGGCGACTGCTTTAGGGCCATTGTCGGCAATGGCATTCACTAATTTCTGCACATGCAGGTCCAGATCAGCCTCGGCACAGACTTCGGATACCAAACCGATCTGTTCCGCGCGCTCGGCGGAGAAACGCTCCGCTGTGACAAAGTAACGACGCGCATGGCGGGTGCCGATCGCATTGATGACATAGGGACTGATGGTGGCGGGCAGCAACCCGATTTTGACTTCGGATAAACAGAAGCTGGCGCGCTCAGAGGCCACTGCCATATCGCAGCAGCTCACCAGGCCCACGGCCCCGCCAAAAGCGGCGCCCTGTACTCGCGCAATAGTGGGAGCAGGGAAAGTGTCGAGCTTGTACAGCATGGCAGCAAGCGCAGCTGCGTCGCGGCGGTTTTCCTCTTCTGAATAAGTCGCCATGCGCTTCATCCAGTTGAGGTCGGCTCCGGCAGAAAAGCTCTTGCCATTGGAGGCCAGTACTAACACACGCACAGCGGGGCTTTGCGCCAGGGTGTCAAAGGTGGTGGCCAGCTCGTGGATCAGTTCATCATCAAAAGCGTTGTGGATTTCCGGCCGGTTCAGGGTGACCGTGGCCACGCCCTCGCTATCCACTTCGCACAGCAATTTATCGCTCATTGTAATTCCTCGATTGGGGCGTCTATCAAAAGCGGCACCGGAACATTTCATTGGCGCCGCAACCACGGTTCCTTACATGCGGAACACGCCGAACTTGGTCTCTTCCGGTTCCTTGTGGCTGGCCGCCGCCAGGCACAGACCAAGCACGCGGCGGGTATCCGCCGGATCGATAACGCCGTCATCCCACAAGCGCGCGGAGGCGTAGTAGGGGTGCCCCTGGTGTTCGTAGTTATCCACAATCGGCTGTTTAAACTGGCGCTCTCCCTCTTCGCTCCAGGATTCACCCCGGGCGGCCATCTGGTCGCGCTTCACCTGGGCCAACACGCCAGCAGCTTGTTCACCCCCCATAACCGAGATGCGCGCATTGGGCCACATAAACAGGAAGTTGGGATCGTAGGCGCGGCCACACATACCGTAGTTACCGGCGCCGAAAGAGCCGCCGATGAGGATGGTAATTTTGGGCACCTTGGCGGTAGCGACAGCGGTCACCATCTTGGCGCCGTGTTTGGCGATGCCGCCCGCCTCGTACTGTTTGCCCACCATGAAACCAGTGATATTTTGCAGGAAAACCAATGGAATCTTGCGCTGCGCACACAGCTCAATAAAGTGCGCGCCCTTCTGTGCACTCTCCGCAAACAGGATGCCGTTGTTGGCAACAATTCCCACCGGATAGCCCTGGATACGGGCAAAACCAGTTACCAGAGTGGTGCCGTACAACGCTTTAAATTCATCGAACTCCGATCCGTCCACAACCCGCGCGATAATCTCGCGCACGTCAAACGGCTGGCGCGAATCTTTGGGCACCACACCGTAAATGTCTTCCGGTGGATAAATCGGCTCCACTGGCTTTTGGATATCCAGGCCGGGATTTTTGATACGGTTCAGGCGCGCTACAGAGCGCCGCGCCAACTGCAACGCATGTACGTCGTTATTGGCGTAGTGATCGGAAACCCCGGAAGTGCGACAGTGCACCTCGGCACCGCCGAGTTCCTCGGCGGAAACTTCTTCACCGGTGGCTGCTTTCACCAGGGGCGGGCCCGCCAGGAAGATGGTGGCCTGCTCTTTCACCATAATGGATTCGTCTGCCATGGCCGGCACATAGGCTCCACCGGCGGTGCAGCTACCCATAACCACCGCGATCTGCGGAATATTCTGTGCAGAGAGATTGGCCTGGTTAAAGAAGATGCGACCGAAGTGCTCGCGGTCTGGGAAAACGTCGTCCTGGCGCGGCAAATTGGCGCCACCGGAATCCACCAGGTAAATACACGGCAGGTTGTTCTGTTCGGCGATGGTCTGCGCACGCAGGTGTTTTTTTACTGTGAGGGGATAATAGGTTCCACCTTTTACAGTGGCATCGTTGGCCACTATCACACAGGGCTGACCAGAGACGGTGCCGATGCCGGTAATAATACCCGCAGCCGGAACATCCTCACCGTAAACCTCGTGAGCGGCCAGCTGGGAAAATTCCATAAAAGGGCTACCCGGATCGAGCAGCGCATCGATACGGTCCCGTGGCAATAATTTTCCTCGCGCAAGGTGTTTTTCCCTTGCGCGCTCGCCGCCGCCCTGGACGATGGCTTCTACTTTCTCGCGCAGGTCTGCCACCAGCGCCTGCATCTGCTCGCGGTTTTCGCCAAAGGCGGCATCGCGCGTGTTTATTTTGCTCTGCAACTGATTCATAAAGTCCGATTCACTTTCCCGGAGAAAAGACCTCCACAGGGCGCAGCTTATTGCCGCAGTGCCCGGCTGGAGACAGCTGCCGCCGACAGGCGTCGGCGGCGAAAAGAAATGCCCAGCCTTAGCGGGTCTCTTTAAACAGCTCGCGACCAATCAGCATACGGCGCACTTCAGAAGTGCCCGCGCCGATTTCGTAGAGCTTGGCATCGCGCAGCAGGCGACCGGTGGCGTATTCATTGATATAGCCATTGCCGCCCAAAGTCTGGATAGCCTGCAGGGCCATCTGGGTTGCGCGCTCCGCAGTAAACAGGATTACAGCGGCGGCGTCCTTGCGCGAGTCCTCACCGCGATCACAAGCTTTTGCCACTGCGTAGAGATAGGAGCGACTGGCATTCAGGTCGGCATACATATCGGCGATTTTACCCTGCATCAGCTGGAATTCACCGATGGCCTTGCCGAACTGTTTGCGCTCGTGAATGTAGGGAACCACCACATCCAGACAGGCCTGCATAATACCGACAGGACCTCCGGAGAGAATGGTGCGCTCGTAGTCGAGACCGCTCATCAATACGCGCACACCGCCGTTCAGTTCACCGAGGATATTTTCTTCCGGCACTTCACAGTCTTCGAACACCAGCTCACAGGTGTTGGAACCGCGCATGCCCAGCTTGTCGAGCTTTTGCGCCTGGGAGAAGCCCGCAAAACCGCGCTCAACGATAAATGCAGTAATACCGCCGGAGCTGATACCCGGCTCGGTGCGCGCGTAAATCACATAGGTGTCGGCATCGGGGCCGTTGGTGATCCACATTTTATTGCCGTTTAAAACAAAGCGATCACCGCGCTTTTCCGCGCGCAGTTGCAGACTCACTACGTCGGAACCGGAGTTGGGTTCGCTCATGGCCAAGGCGCCTACATGTTCACCGGAACACAGCTTGGGCAGGTACTTGAGTTTCTGCTCGCGGGACCCGTTCTTGCGGATCTGGTTGACACACAGGTTGGAGTGGGCACCGTAGGACAGGCCCACAGAAGCGGAGGCACGGGAAATTTCTTCCATGGCCACGGCGTGTGCCAGGTAACCCATATTGGAACCGCCGAACTCCTCTTCCACGGTCATGCCCAGCAGACCCAGCTCGCCAAACTTTTTCCACATATCCGCGGGGAACAGGTTGTCTTCGTCAATCTGCGCCGCGCGCGGCGCCAGCTCCGCCTGGCATAACTTGTAAACCATGTCACGGAGCATATCGATCTCTTCACCGAGACCGAAATTCAGGGTTGGGTAGGCGGTATTCATTGAGTCTCCACTACACTTTTAAATTGCTCTACTTCAAATGGCCGCTAGCGACTACTGTGCACAACAGCCGTCGGCCCCGGGTGAATGCCGGACAATTCAGAGGGAACCCTGCACGCGGCTTCGCACCAGTGCCGCTTTTGCACGGGCTTCCGCCTCGTCCAGTTCACCCATCAGGCTCTCAATATCTCGCAACTGTTGGTGCAGATGTGCGCGTTTCTGGGCAATGTGTTCCAGGAGACGCTGCAATTGCTCCACATTGCCGTGGGCAGGATCGTACATATCGATAATCTCGCGGCTCTCATCCAGGGAGAAACCCAGCCGCTTGCCGCGCAGAATCAGCTTCAGACGCACCCGTTCTTCCGAGCTGTAGACTCGGGTCTGGCCACGGCGCTTTGGCTTCAGCAGACCCTTGTCCTCATAAAAACGAATGGTGCGGGTGGTGATATCAAATTCCCGCGCAAGCTCCGAAATACTGTAGTTGAGGGGTTCTGGGGTGCTAGCTTTGGCTTTCATACGTACTTCCTCGCGATACGGCAAAGCCTAGCAAGACTTTACGTTAACGTAAACGTAAAGCAGATACCAAAAAATAACTGCAAAGGCATACTGAGTCATCGACTAGCGGTTGAGAACAAGCACAGCTATCAAGCGCTCAGCAGCTGCTGCAACTGGCTGTTGAGCAGCTTTTGGTAGGGGAGGGGCAGGCCGGTCACTTCCAGGGTCCAGCCGGCACCATGGTGCTCAATCCGCCCCGCCAGGGCGCTGTCCCCCAGCAGCTGCGGATGCAGGAACAAACCGCGCGATTGGCTTAGCAACTGCTCGGCGGAGAAGTCTGGCGAATCGGGCGTACAGGGTGCCACCGCCAGGGCCAGTTTGAGGCCGGTGGCGCTACTGACGTTCTGCATTTCCCGCAGTAGCAGGCCACAGCAGACTGCGCGAAACGCCGCATCGGTACCGGAGAAACCCAGGCCAGTCTGAGGCCCGGCGCTATTTAGTGGATGCCCATCATAGATACGCTGCAGCAACGCCATGCGGTCATCCAGCGCTCTCTGTATGCCCTCCAGGGCGCTGCGGCTCAGTTGGTTGGTCAATTGCGCCCAATTCAGTGGCCGAAGGTACAAACCCACACTGTCGCCCTGTTCGACAGGGGCATCTGACGTTGGATGCACCCTCGTCGCCGGCGGGCTGTGCGGGGCGGAAAAGCCGTCGATCAGCAGTGCCGCCACCGCGCTGAACGGCAGGGCAAATACCAGGATCAGCAACAGGGTGGCCCAGGGAAAAGCCAGGTTGCCACCCGGCACCAGAGTCACAGTGACATTGCCGGCAATGCTGTCGTGCAGAACCACAGGCACATTGATGGCCTCCCCGCGTCTCAGGTCACCCACTTCCGCCAGGGTATTGGATTCCACATCCTCAATAGCGATACCACTGATGGCGGGTAACGCCAGCAGTTGTCTCGCCAATAACTGCATACGGATACGATCACCGGCCACAATCAGCTCCAGGCTCTGCCCGGCGAGAAAACCGGCCGCTGCGCGCGCTGACTCTCTGTCCCTCTCCACAGTGGCGGAGTAACGCTGGCCATAGTAGTGTCCAAGGGCCGCGCTGCAAAAAATGGCCAAAGTCAACCAGACGGCCACTGCCAGCAGGCGGTGGCGAGCCTGCTGGGATAACAGTGCAACCCGGGCGGATACCTTGCGCAATAAAAAACTCATTGATACCGACATACCGTACTGCAGTATTGCTTGCCTATTTTCGTTTAGCCTGTCCGTCAGCCGCGCGCCCCGCCTGATCATTGATCGCCTGCAAATGCTGCTGCAGATACGCAGGCAGACCGGAATTTTACCGGCCTGCGACGAGACACTGAAAATATCTCCAGCGGCTGATATACGCCTGGCAAGCAGGCCCCTCCCCAGGGAGCTACAAATCCTATCTGTAGCTTGAAGTCGGGCGCGTTACCATGGGCGCAACCCCTCTGCTTGCCCCATCTCGGATAACCTGGCGGCGATTTTAGCGGAGATGGTGCCAAAAGCTATAATGCGCCGAAACTCAATCCTTTTATCCTGGGGCGCCCTGTCATGAATAATCCCATCACCTCCCAAGAATTCCACCTGCCCCTGGCACAAATTACCCAACCTCCACTGGATTGCACCCTGCGCTACCTGAATTTCGAGGGCCACTATGCACGTCTGGGCCTTGAGTATTCACACAGCGAACCCTTCGCGGGTATGGCCAGGTGTGCATTTTCCCCTATGGCCGCAGCGCCTGCGGCAGTCCGGGCCCCCTGGTGTATCACCCTGTTGTCCGCCTCACCCAGGCTCTCGCAGCTACAGCGGTTGCTACAGTTCTTTGCTGAACAACAGTGGACCGTTACCGCAGTGGATACCCTTTCACAGAGCTTGACGCGCACTGTTATCCGCTTCCAGATCGACGGCAAAGTCGAGTTATCCACAGCCCGCAATGCCTGCTTGCAAATGGCCGACACCCTGGGCGCCGACCTGGTTTTGCAGTCCGGTGCCAGCCAAAAAGTCCCGGCACTCGCCGGCTTTGATATGGACTCCACCCTGATCGACGCCGAAGTGATCGACGAGCTGGCCAAAATTACCGGAGTTGAAGACCAGGTAGCTGCCATTACCCAGGCCGCCATGAGTGGGGACCTGGATTTCTGCGAAAGTTTCAAAAGGCGCATGGCCCTGCTCAAGGGGTTTTCGGAGCAGAGCCTGGCAGAAATTGCCCCGCAACTGCCCTTGAAAACGGGCGCCCATAAGCTGCTCAATAATCTGCGGGCACTGGGTTGCAAAACGGCAATCCTCACCGGAGGCTTTTCCTATTTCGCCCACTATCTGCAGAGAGAGCGCTTGCCGGTGGATTTTGTGTACGCCAATGAAATGGTATTTTCCGGGGGGGTACTCACCGGTGGCGTGGTGGAACCGATTGTCGATGGACTGTGCAAGCGGGCACTGCTGCAAGCCAAGGCGCAAGAATTGAAACTGGGGCCTGAAAGCGTGGTTGCCATGGGCGATGGTGCCAACGATCTACCGATGCTGCACCTGGGTGCACTGGGCATCGCCATTCATCCAAAACCCAAAGTGCGCCTGGAGGCACCCCAGGTCATCAACCTGTTTGGACTGGATGCAGCGCTGTACCTGTTCGGCCTGAATGACCGGCAAATAGAAAAACTCGCCAGTTAATCCGGCCACCCAATAGATTGCCAGCTCGATTTCGGCTCACCCCCCCAAAGGGGGGATCAGATCATGGCGTGGGGAAAGGGAAGAGAGCGCTGTTCGTTTTTGTCGGAACAGGCATTCGGCGCATCCTGGTTACAGCCAACCAACAAAAGGCCGAGAAAAGCCATCAATAAAAGCCGCCTGTACATACGTACCCTCTTGCTCGAATGGATATTTATCGAGCAGCAGATTACGCAATGCGCATCACTTTTGGTAGCAGTTTAATGGTTCTTGCGCCAGAAAAATGGCGTGAAAATTATTATTTTGCGCGAATTTGCTATACACGCGATTACAGCTGTTGATCGCCAGTGGGGAAAGACCCGCCCGCGGGTATTGAACACCACTCACAGGCCATACACCAAACAGCTACAGGGTCCCCAGCGTCCAACAGTGGCATACGAGCCGTTCGGGTCAGGCCAGCGTTAAGCGTGCCTGGTGGCCAGGCGAGAAACTGCAGCTCCGGCAGTCACACTGCCAGAGCCGCGGGGATCAGCGCAGGGGCTATTAGTCCGCTTTTTTGCCGTAGATCACCTGGCTGTTCACTTTTACCGACAGCGGATGGTAGCCCGTCCTGGCCTGTTCAAAAATGCGTTCCGCCATATCCTGTTTGCCAGTTTCCACCATTGTGCGATACAGCGGGCGCAAGAACTTGTTGCGCCCGATGCTGGTGAGAAAGTGTTCCAGACGCTCGAACGCCGGCGCGTAGTCGTTGCGCACGGCAATCATCAGCCAGCTGAAGGCCACTTCGTTGTTGCGGGATTGGGTCAGGCCAAAGGCGCTGTCCAGTTCCTTTAATTGCGCTTCCGTCAGCTTCTCCGGCATACCGTCGAGGAAGTACTTCCACTGGTGGAAGGTCCAGCCCTTCGTGTCGATATCCTTCGCCGCCAGCTTGCTGTCCAGCCACTGCTGGCGCAACGGGTCCAGTTTGCTGAAGGCATCGGACTGCGGGTGCGGCGCACCTTCGGGAATACCCGGCTCAAAGATCCACTCATGAATACGCTCGCGATCCAGCTTATCCCCGTGCTCCACCAGCAGAGTCTTGTCGAGGTACTGCACGAAGTCCTCAGTGGTGATGCTCTGGAAGGAGAAGTGGTTGAAATACTCCATCAGGAAGCGGTCGAACGCCGCGCGGCCCACTTTTTGTTCCAACTCGTACAGGAACAGGGAGCCTTTCTCGTAGGGGATATTGGAGAACACTTCATCGGGATCACGATCGCGCAGATCAATGGCCATAATCTCGTCGCGGGGCTCTTTGTCGGCCAGGTCTGCCTGCAGGTCATCATAACCCAGGGCCATTTCCATCTGGTAGCGCTCATCACCGTACACAAACTGCATAATGCGGTTGGTCAGGTAGGTGGTGAAGCCTTCGTTCAGCCACAAGTCTCGCCAGCTGGCGTTAGTCACCAGGTTGCCGGACCAGGAGTGGGCCAGTTCGTGGGCAATCAGGGCCACCAGGCTCTTGTCACCGGCTATCACGGTCGGGGTGATAAAGCTCAGGCGCGGGTTTTCCATACCGCCGAAGGGGAAGCTGGGCGGCAGGATCAGCAGGTCGTAACGATCCCAATGGTAGGGGCCGTAGACCTTCTCGGTTACCTCCAGCATGGATTCGGTATCGGCAAACTCCGCCGCCGCAGATTCCAGCAGGGCAGGCTCGGCGTAGACACCGGTGCGCTCTCCCATGGGCTTGAATGCCAGGTCGCCCACTGCCAGGGCGATCAGGTAGGAGGGGATGGGCTGGGGCATTTCAAACTCGTAGACGCCGTCTTTGGCCGCCTGCGGGTCGTTGTTGGCACTCATGACCGCGCGCAGTTCCTTCGGTGTGCGAACGGTGGCGTTGTAGGTAATGCGCACTTTCGGGGAGTCCTGCAGCGGGATAAAACTGCGCGCGTGGATCGCCTGGGCCTGGGTGAACAGGAAGGGGTGCTGCTTGCCGGCGGTCTGTTGTGGTTCCAGCCACTGCACGCCGGAGGCACCCGGGGCTGTGCGGTAACGGATGGCGATACTGTCGACATCTTCCGGCAGCTCAATATTCAGCGGAGTGCCCAGGTGGCTGTCCTTCTCGCCCATGGAGAACGGCACTGGCGCACCGTTGGCAGTGACGGAAAGCACCTCCAACTCGCGGGTATCAAGCACCATCGGCAGGTTCTTGTCATTGAGACGCTTGAAGTCCAGCGTGGCAATACCTTCGAGGACCTTGCGGGAAAAATCCACGGTCAGATCCAGGTCCAGGTGCTGTACCTGGTAGTCGTTGCTGTTGGCGAAAGAGTGGTAATCCACACCGGATTCCGGCGTCTTGCCTGCGGCAGTTTTCTTTTCTATCACAGCGGCCGCTTTTACCGGTGCGCTTGCGCTCTCGGCTTCAGTTTTGGACGGCTCTGTCTTGGAGCACCCAGCAGCTACGGCGAGGCCGCCGACAATCAGGCTGGTGCAAAGTAAGCGGGGCAACATGGATCTACTCCCAGGGGTTCCGTTTTCATCGGAGCACAGGATACCCGAGTGTGCCCTCATGCGATACATTCAGGCCTCTAGAGGATGTATCTCAAGATTTCCGCCCCCGACGGCAGCCGCACCCATTCCTCTTTAATCCTTATTGAGGCCATAAAATTAGACGAATGTCTCATTTCCGTGTCTTCTCGACGAAATTCCCGACTAAACATGCGCTCGCGGGACAAGGCTGACCCGCAGTTAACACAGTGTTCACTTTCCCGGCACAGACTGTAGGCCCTTTCATAACAAACCTATAAAGGAGGACCCCATGTCTCTGTCCCGGAGGCGGTTTCTACAATTTTCCGGCGCCGGCCTCGCAGTACTGCCCCTCTTGAAAGCGTACGGATCCGGTCATCAACCTTTTCAGCACGGCGTAGCCAGTGGCGACCCACTGGCGGACCGTGTGATCCTGTGGACCAGAATCAGTCCGTCCAGTGATCCGCTGTTTCTATCCACGGTTCCCTATAGCTGGCAGATAGCCCTGGACCCGGAAATGCGCCTGGTAGTCAACAGCGGCAGCGGCATTACCGGCCCGGAAGTGGACTACACCGTCAAGGTGGACGTCAACGGGCTGCAGCCGGGCACTCCCTATTACTACCGCTTCTACTCCAACAGCATGGATTCACCGATCGGCCGCACCCGCACCCTGCCCATTGGCCATCTGGATCGCCTGCGCTTCGCGGTGACCAGTTGCTCCAACTACCCCATGGGCTACTTTAACGTCTACCGGGAAATTGCTCTGCGACCGGATCTGGATATGGTCCTGCACCTGGGCGACTACCTCTATGAGTACGGCCCCGGCGGCTTCGGTACCAATGCCGGACTGGGGCGCGAGCCGATCCCGGCCAGGGAAATGGTCACTCTACAGGACTACCGCCAGCGCTATGCCCAGTACCGCTCCGACCCCGACCTGCAGGAAGTGCACCGCCAGCACCCGTTTATCTGTGTGTGGGATGACCACGAGACCACCAATAACGCCTGGGCTGGCGGCGCCGAAAATCATAACCCCGAGCGCGGCGAAGGCGACTGGTTTGAACGTCGCTCTGTGGCAAACCGCGTCTATTTTGAGTGGATGCCCATCCGTGACAATGGCATTCTGGATCGCTTTGGCGACAAGGCCATTTACCGCGGATTTCGTTTCGGCAACCTGGTCGACCTGATGATGTTGGATACCCGCATCGCTGCGCGGGACAAACAGGCCAACTGGTTTGACCAGGGGAGTGCCGATGACCCCGCACGCAGTCTCCTCGGCCAGCAGCAGGAAGGGTGGCTGTACCGCAGCCTGACCCGGTCCCAGTCCGACGGTGTGCGCTGGCGGGTGCTGGGGCAGCAGGTGATGATGGCGCAGCTCACCCTGGCCAGGGATTTCTCCATCAATATGGATCAGTGGGACGGCTATACCGCTGCGCGCAGCCGCTTGTTTAACCATATCAGCCAGAACAATATCGAGAACTTTGTCGTACTTACCGGGGATATCCACAGTTCCTGGGCCTGGGATCTGGCCAGTAATCCCTTCAGCATTTTCGACTACGGCCCCCTGACCGGCCGCGGTGCACTGGGCGGCGAATTTGTGACCCCTGGGGTGTCTTCCAGCTTCCTCGACAAATCCCAGTTAACCGATGTGGCCGCGATTGCCCTGGACGGATTGATCCCGCATTTGAAGTGGGTGGACATTACCCAGCGCGGTTACCTGTTAATGGATATTTCCCATTCCCGCGCCAAGGCCCACTGGTACCACGTGAATACGGTCAGGAGTAAAAACTACAGCGCTACCCTGGCCAGAGTGTACAAGCAGAAAGCCGGTTATAACCATATCCAGCGCGCCTGGAACGAGAGCACAGGCCCCGGCAACGCACCACCACCGGCACCGGGCTACGGCGCCCTGGCACAAAACGCCATCGCCGCCCTGCGCACACGCTACAAGGTTTAGGGAAAAACCGTGCAGCCTTTGCAATGAGGCTGCGCGGTTGTCTGCATTGGTGCAGATGCGCTGGCCGTCAATCGAGGTTGAAGTCGAAACGCATGTCTTCCGCCGGGGCCTGCACATAGTAGCCCTGGATATAGTCGGTGCCGGTCTGCCACAGGGTGGGCAACATGCTGGCCTGTTCAATATGGGGCACTATCACCTTGGTATCCAATTCACCCAGGCGCTTTACCAGCCCGGCCAAGGACGCACTGCTCTCCCCCTCATCCTGTACTTCGCGCACAAACGAGGGGTCTACCTTGGCGATATCCACCTTCACATGCTCCAGGGCCTTAAAGGGGTTCAAACCGGTCCCGAAATGACACACCGCCACCCGACAGCCAAGCTGTTGTACCCGACTGGTAAAGTCCTTAGCCGCATGCAGGTTGCTGGTTATGTCCTCCTGGCGCATCTGAAAGACCACCGAACCCGGCGAAACCCTGGCGGCCTTAAAAGCCACCGCCAGCCACCCAGGCAGGCTGTTATCCAGGAGTGAGGCCGTGGTGATATGCAGCATCAGAGACACCTTTTTACCCTCCACATGGAAGGCCGCTGCCTTGATCGCGGTGAGAATCACCCAGCGGTCCATTTTTGCCGACAGACCCGCATCGCCCAATTCCTGCAGGAAGGCCAGTGGCGCCAGCTCCACCTTGTTGTCGAGCATGCGCACCAGCACTTCATACATCTGCTCTCCGGTGCCCTGCAGGCTGAGGATAGGCTGGTAAAGCAGCTTCAGGTTGCCTGCTTCAAGGGCCTGTACCACTCGCGCGCGGTGGTAGGTTTCCACATCGGCACCACCGTCAGTGTTCGGTTCATACAGGGCAAAGCTGCCCTCTCCGCTGTCTGCACCAAGCGCCTGCCGGTGCGCCACCAGCGCCTGTTCCAGTACCTGCTGGGCACCACTGGAGGCCTCACTCAACAGGGAAATACCAATGCAAACGGTGATCTGCAGTGTTTTGCCCGCAGCATCGAAAATGGTATCGGAAACCTTTTTCAGCATTTCCCGTGCACGCTGCTCGGCACTGTCCGGCGTGGTATCCGGAGTGAGCAGACAAAAACTGTCATCGCTATAGCAGGCCAGGGTGTCACCACTGCGCTGGCAACTGCGCAACAGTTCCGCCATCGCCTTCTGCAAGGCATCGGCGCCTGCCACACCCACGACTTTCTGCACCTCCTCCTCAAAGCGGGCCACCTGGATAAACATCAGGCCACCGGTGCTGTGGGAGTCCGCAGCGGATTGGATAGTAGAATCCAGCAGCTGCAGGAAGTGCTGGCGATTAAACAGCCCTGTAAGCGGATCGCGGTTCTTGATATCGCTGAGTTGAGCCTCCAGGTGTTCGGTATCCGCGCTGTGCGCTGCAATACGCACCTGCAAGCAGCGCTCTTCTTCATAGGTTGTACTGAGCACCTCGGCCCGAACCGGCAGCGGTCCGCTGCCCGATGCACTTCTCGCAGTAAATTGCCACTCCCGTGCTTCCACTTCGTTATTGTCAATGGCGCAACGTTTAAGAAATTGCCGCGCCTCTTCCCCTTCATTTTCCGCCAGCATATCGATGATGGGCTGGTACTCCGCCTCATCTCCGCTTGCATAGCCAAAGTACTCGGCAAAGGAGTCGTTGGCGTAGATAATCAAACCATCGGATACATAGGCAAACGCATCCTTGGAACTGTCCAGCAATTCCCGGGTACGCCGCAAAGTGGCATGGTAGCGGCGGTCGTGCAGGCGTGCCCGCCGGCGGTTGTCCAGTGACAGTAACTCGCGCTGGATAACCAGTAGCAGGTGCTGGTCTTCGTCCACAGTCACCACATCCCGCGCACCCAGCCTCAGCCCCTCCACCACCGGCAGGCAGCCACTGCGCTCGGTAAGGATAATCAGCGGGACATCCTTCTGCAGCTTGCTGATAGTGCGCAGAGCCAAGGTTGGGGGGACCTGGGTGCTGCCCTCCGCGACAATGATCAGGTCCCAGGTTTTGTCCTGTAGCAACCGGGTCAATACCGCTTCGCTGGTGACATGCTGGGCCCGGTTGGGGCGGCCCGCATTGTGCAACATGCTCACCAGGCGCTGGGCCTCTGATGGAGTATCGTGTATCAGGAGAAGTCGGATAGTATCGTTGCTACTCATTATTTACTCTATTTGCCCAAAGCAGTGCACTGCTACTGCGAGCGGTAAGTTTAGGGGGCCACAGTGGTGGCATACAAGAACACATCTGGATGACGGACGTGATCCATGTCACACAATTCTCTCTACCGTCAAAAAATGGACTCCTGCATTTTTAGCAGCCAGCAACGCTACCGGCGAGCGAGAGCGGATGCCGGGGAGGTATGCATCACAGGGGGTGCTGGTGTACTCGTGGCTGACCGTTGCCCTTGCAATGCGAGTGACATCAAGCAGGGATAACAAACGTTCAAGGACCTAACGACAACGGGTTGTGGCAGACAGATCGGATTTTCGGGTGAAAAGTGATTCCGCAAAGAGGATGAAGGCGCAAAACTAGCTGGGCTGGGTGCGGTGGAAAGCTCCACAACCCGAATCATACATCCGCAAACCGACACTTTCCCTGGCTGTACTCCCGCCCGAGCAGCACCGTTTTCTTGTTACTCCCGCTTCATTCGTCCGCTCTGCCTTCCAGCGGTACTTTGGCGCGAACACCGGGTACCTCTCTTACCAATTTCGGCACCAGATACCCCGGCAGACGTTGGCGCAGCTGCGCGATAATGGCTAGCGCCTCTTCATCGGACACTTCGAAATGGGCCGCGCCGCTGACTTTATCCAGTTGGTGCAGATAGTAGGGCATAACACCCGCCACAAACAGGGCTTCACAGAGCTGTTCCTGGGCCTCACAACTGTCATTTACTCCCCTTAGCAGCACTGCCTGATTGAGCAGGACAACCCCGGCATCACGCAGTCGCGCCAGTGCTGCACGCACTGCACTGTCAATCTCATTGGCGTGATTGCAATGCAACACCAGCACCGGTTTCAGGCGCGAAATAGTGAACCAGGACAACAGGGCATCGGTGATCCGGCTGGGTGTCACTATGGGCAGGCGGCTGTGCACCCGCAGCTTGTTCAGATGGGGGGTTTGCGCCAGCTCACTGGACAGCCAGGCCAGTTGGCGATCACTCAATACCAAAGGATCACCACCGCTCAGGATCACTTCGCGCAACTCGGTATGGGCACGGATATATTCCAGGGCCGCCGCCCATTGACGCCGGTCCAGGTGGTTGTCCCCATAGGGAAAAGCTCGGCGAAAACAGTAACGACAATTCACCGCACACTGCCCGGCGGCAATCAGCAGCAGCCGTCCGTGGTATTTGTGCACAATACCCGGCTGAGGATTCACCCGGCCCTCCTGCAGAGGATCGGCACTAAAACCGGGAGGCGACTGCAGCTCCGCCGCTGTGGGCAGCACCTGCAGCAACAGGGGGTCATGTGGGTCTCCGCGACGCATACGCCTGATCAAGCCACGCGGCACCCGCAGGGGGAATTGCCGGCTAGCGCATAGCGACCAGGGTAATTGGGCCGGGTCCAGTTGCAAAAGCCGGATTAATTCAGCGGGGTCCGTAATCAGATCCGACAACTCATCCTGCCAACGGCGAGGTTCGCAGGCATCGATAAGTTCATTGTCGAAAACTGGGAATTTCATTAGACAGGCACACACTAGAAAAGAGCATTGTAGCAGGTTAGCCTGCGGGCCCAGGTGCCTTCATTTGACGCACC
>NZ_JAVAMR010000035.1:0-37646 GCF_030731025.1 Microbulbifer sp. 2205BS26-8
CATTCACTGTATCGATACCTCCAGCGGCATCTACGCTGCTGATATTGCTGAAAGCGATATCGTTGGCAATCAGTGCATTTAAACCGGTTACTGAAAAAATATCCGCATCATCCGAGCCCACCAGGCTGCCGCCTGTAACACTGTCGATCTCGCTAAAACGGATTCCACTGGTTACCACTTCCTGACTGTTGCCAGTCAGGCTTACCAGATCCAGTGCCACCAGGCTGTCACTGCCCAAACCCGCATTGACGGTATCCACTTCGCTGAAGTTGATGTTCGCGGTATTCAGGGCATTTGTGCCGGTGATGGTAAACAGGTCATCGCCACTGCTGCCGGTTAAAAGCACTGTGGTTGCACTGAAAATACCCTCGAAAGTCAGCGCGCCCGCTAGCAACTGGTTATCGCTGCCAGTCAATTCCAGGCCATCAATGTAGGCAAGGGCATTGAGACTGTCGCTGCCACCCCGGCCCTGCACTGCAGTCAGGCCGGTAAAGGTCATTTCATAGGTTGCCACCTCACCGCCGGCACCCAGGGTAAAGGTATCGCTGTCGGCAGTACCCAACAGGTTGGCACTGGTGGCGGTAAGGGTTTCCACTTCAGAGAACAGGATACCGCTGTTGCGGGCTTCTTTATTATTACCAGTCAGTAACCACTCGGTACCATCGGCTCCGTTGACCGTGTCGATACCGCCAAGGGCATCAACGCTGCTGATACCGCTAAAGGCAATATTATTGGCCATCAGCGCATTCAGGTCGGTAATTTCGAACCTGTCCTCACCATCCGAGCCCGCCAGGCTGCCGCCTGTAACACTGTCAATCTCGCTAAAACGGATTCCACTGGTTACGGCTTCCTGACTGTTACCAGTCAGGCTTACCAGATCCAGTGCCACCAGGCTGTCACTGCCCAAACCCGCATTGACGTTATTCAACCCGCTAAAGTCGATATTCGCGGTATTCAGGGTATTTGTGCCGGTGATGGTAAACTGGTCATCCCCACTGCTGCCGGTTAAAAGCGCTGTGGTTGCACTGAAAATACCTTCGAAAGTCAGTGTGCCTGCCGACAGTTGATTATCACTGCCAGTCAAGGTCAGGCCATCCGTGTAAGTGAGGGCGTTTAGGCTGTCGCTGCCACCCCGGCCCTGTACTGAAGACAGGCTTGAGAAGCTCATCCCGTAGACTCCCACTGCACCGTCGGTATCCAGAGTAAAGGATTCACTGCCGGCAGTACCCAGCAGCGTGGCATTTTTAACAGTAAGGGTTTCCACTTCAGAGAACAGGATACCGCTGTTGCGGGCTTCTTTATTATTACCAGTCAGTAACCACTCGGCATCTTCGGCTCCGTTGACCGTGTCGATACCGCCAAGGGCATCAACGCTGCTGATACCATTAAAGGCAATATCATTGGCCATCAGCGCATTCAGACCGGTAATCTCGAACCTGTCCTCGCCATCTGAGCCCACCAGGCTGTCGCTGCCCAAACCCGCATTGACTGTATCCACTTCGCTGAAGTTGATATTCGCTGTATTCAGGGTATTTGTGCCGGTGATGGTAAACTGGTCATCCCCACTGCTGCCGGTTAAAAGCGCTGTAGTTGCACTGAAAATTCCATCGAATGCAAGGGTGCCAGCTAGCAACTGGTTATCGCTGCCAGTCAATGTCAGGCCATCAATGTAGGCAAGGGCATCAAGACTGTCGCTGCCACCCCGGCCCTGCACTGCAGACAAGCCGGTAAAGCGCATTTCATAGGTTTCCACCTCACCGCCGGCACCCAGGGTAAAGGTATCGCTGTCGGCAGTACCCAGCAGGTTGGCATTTCTAGCAGTCAGGGTTTCCACCTCAGAGAACAGGATACCGCTATTGCGCGCCTCTTTATTATTGCCAGTCAGTAACCAGTCGGCACCATCGGCACCACTAACACTATCCTCCCCGCCACCGAGATCCAGTGCCTCAATACCAGTAAAGGCAATATTATTGGTGGTAAAAGCATTATCATCATCCACTGAAACCGTATCGGCATCCGCCCCCAGCGTAAATTTATCAAATCCACTTCCCGCTGTGACATTACCAGAATTGGAAACAAGAATATTACCCAGCACATTATCTGTGCCTGAAATCTGGGATGCATCAAATGGATTAATCCCTACAGTTAGGGAGAAATCAGCAACACTGATACTGCCTAAGTTAACAAACGATCCCCCTGAGTTTGCAACCAGCTCGCCATTGTCTGCAGAGATAGACCCAGTTTCAGAGATCTGTATACCGCTAAAAGAAGATAAAGTAAGACTATTGGCAGAATCCCACACCAGGGCACCAGAGACAAGAATACCTTCGGAAAAATCTGCTCCCGAGCTGGGGGATACATCCCTATCAGGCCCATTGGCCGTATCCTCATCAATTACATTTATTTCAATATTAGTAGTCTCTAAATAAGTATTAATACTCGATGTTGAAATACAATTTACAGAACAAGAGTCAGCAATTTCCATCCAGCCTGGATTTAGTAGCCAGTCGCCAGTCTCTCCGCCACCATAGCTTGCGGTGGAAATAAATAAAGAGTCTTCGTCAAGGTAGAGATACTGCTTTCCGGAGGTTTCTATAAAACCTCCATTGCCGCCAGATTCACCAGACTCAGCGCGGATACTGCCGGCAACATAAGTGCTATTGTCAGCCCAGACAATAACTTCACCACCATTCCCATTTCCTCTACCACTGACATTAATTTCAGCCTCAGCAGTTAGCCTGGTTGTTTTTGCATTGCGGATATTGGGATTGTCACCTTGATAATCACCACCGATCAGGACTTTACCTCCAGAGACCAGCCCTCGCGCATCTATAACACCACGAACAAGGACTTCATCACCGAGCACCATAACCTGACCGCCGTTACCATTATGGCCCTGAGCAGTAATGACACCGCTGTGCTCAGCAGTACTGCCCTCCATTACTATCTCACCGCCAATGGTGCCGGATGCATCCAGACTACCGCTGTTGACAACACCGGAACCGGAGCCGAATAGCCGAATCTTCCCCCCACTATTGTCAATTCCACGGGCGTTTATGCTCCCTTCATTATTAACTGCAGCAGTGAACAGCCCCCCAGAGACACTGGCTTCCATCAGAACCTGGGCACCATTTATTGTGCCCTCATTCAACACCGCACTATCCACCCCAAGCTGGTTTTCCATTACCTCTTTGGTTACTTTCAGTCCAATCAAACCGTCAGTATCAAAGGTAAGGAAAGCTTCATCGGCCGCTGCCAGACTTACCAGGTCGGCTTGAATTAATCCTGTAGAGGTGTTTGTAACCTGCTTACCAACAAGCACCACACTGGCCGCATTAATGAACCCTTTATTGATCACATATCCTGCAGAGCTGCCTTCACCTTTAAAAGTAAAGTCGCCATTTATAAAATCCTCAGGGGCCATATCAAGTCCGGATGCAGTAAGAGCACCCACATTCACTGTGGCACTCTCTGTAAATAACACACCCCGTGGATTCACCAGAATCACATGCCCATTAGATTCAAGGGTGCCACGAATCGTACTTGGGTTTTGATCAAGAATACGATTAAGCACAATAGAAGAAGCATTGGGCTGCAGAAATTTAACTAACTCTTCCTCGCTTAAATTGAAGGAATCCCAATCAATTGATAGTAAATCTGTAACCTGATCAATCGTCGTTGTAGTGCCGTCCACATCAATAGTGCCACTGCCACCAGTTACAACACCGCCTTCAGGGCCAGCATGGAGCAGTGGGCTTACCAAACTGGCCAGGATTCCAGCGCAAGCCACACGTGACAGATTAATTGCTCGAGATATTTTTTTTAATTCGGGCTTGTTTATTTTGATATTCATACCGGCACCTGTGAAGATCCGCCAAATGTGTTTAACCTTGGATGGGCCTTATAAGTCAGTTGTAAAATACAGAGAAATCGGTATAGACCGTTGGCTGATCTTCGCCAACGGTTAGATTAGGTATAGAGGAACCTGAATCCAGTGGCCAAGCAACAGAAACCTTGCTGGAGAACCTGTCGTTCCAGTTAAATTTAAACAACATGCCAGCTCCCGAGAACCGGGCCCAGTCATCCTTCAGCCCGGCTTCATAATTGTTCACATATCCATACCCGATATCTGCAATAAGAGCCACTTGAAACATATCATTCAGGCGCTGCCCGAAAAGCTCCGGATCAATGGCGTCAGGAAAACTCATATACCATTCAGCAGATAAAACGCCACCCCGGTCTGCGGAAAAGTCCCTCACAGAAAAAGCCCGAACACTATTGGCCCCGCCCAGGGAAAACTGCTCAAATCCGGGCAAATTACTGTCGCTATATTGCGCCCGGCTTTTTAATATCAGTCTGGAGTGATCATCAGAAAACGGCATTGGCAGAAAGATCAATGCGCTGGTGTTTAAAGATAGCTTTGTGAATCTATCCCCTCTGCCTTTCTCAACTGTATTTTTGTGTTCACCATATTGCAGTGTGGTATTCACTATATTCAGCATCGAAAGAAAACCATTCGAAAGACTGTCTATATAGAAACCCACCTCACCACCATACACATGGTCGTTTGTGAAACTTAGAATTCTATCAAGCCCTGGAATTCCACCAATATCGGATTCTTTGTCACTCAGTGCAAGGGAACCGGTAACATTGAAATCCCGTGATCTTATGAATTTATGATCTATCGAAAAAGTATAGCTCTTGTTGAGACCATTAATATCCAGCACATTAATGATATTGTTTTCATTTTCTTCGTCATATAGGCCGAAATCATTATAGTCAGTAGACAGCTGCACTCTGGTACGAGGGCTGATCAACGGAAAACTGTATTTCAACTGCGCCAGTTCCGAGCCCACAAAATCATCTGAGCCAGGATTGGATTTCAGATAGCCGACAGTCAAGGCATCGCCAATCCCCAACGGGTTGAGCCAGTCTATGGTGGCGTATGCTCGCTGAGCACCGGTATACAATGAGCCATGATTATCCACCCTGAAAGAGGCTTTCCAGCGATTCGTATCGCGTACTTTTAAATTGAGCTTGGTCTCCCCGGGATTTTCTCCAGCACTGAAATAGCCCGTTACATTAAGAGCAGGCAGATCATTCAGCAGATATAATCCCGACTCAATATCTGCATGATTGACCAGCTTTCCACGCTGATCCTCAAAAGGAGCAACCAATTTCCCCTGTGCATATTGATCGTTATCATCGGCAACAATCTGGCCCAGCAAACCCTCTTGTACGGTGAGCGTTACCACTCCGTTTTCCACATCCTGCGCAGGGATTTGAACCTGAGCCAGAAAAAGCCCCTGGCGTCGGTAAAAACCGGTGAGTTCTGCCGCAATCTCTTCAAGATCCGCATAGCTGAGCCCGCGATCCTCATTTTGTCTTTCAATCACACTGACGAGTTTTATTAATTCTGCAGGACCCAGCCCTTGCGGGTTAAGCTGGGCCTTCATACTATCGAGCAAGCCAGCAAGCTCTTCCAGTTCCTCAAGGGTAAACCCGCTGGCAAGGCGTTTATCCTCCTTCATAAATTGTATCCGCAATGATTCAGCTAATTGCTCAATGGTTTCGCGATCAATACCAAGATCCGGATATTCCTCTAATCTGTGAAACCGGAACTTTTTTACGGCAATCCTCGGCCCTTCATTACGCCGGGAAATCTCGGGAATCCGGGTATTGAGATTTGGAGCTTCCGCTTCATAGGTGCGCTGTAAAAAATCTTTGGTGATATCCGATTCGTTAACCGTAGGCGTATTCTGGTCGAATGCGTCCCTTACACGACTGCGAAAACCGGCGTTATCTTCCTGGGCCTGACCTGGCGTTATGGGCAGTACAAACGTGATACTTACCAAAAGTGCCAATTTGATTTTTTGAAGTCCAGGCATCTCCCCCTCCATGCAATTATTGATTCAACCATCGGTTGTATCGGCACGATTTCCTTTCGCCATAAAATGCTAACAGGAACTGACTAATTCACATCCCTGACAAGACGGAAACCCGTCAATGCATCGGCCTGCCCACTGTGAAACTGCTTGGTTGTCGCCAGACAGCGGCTCATGGGATCTTTGCGGCTACCCCCCAGTACCAGTAGCTCACCATTGGTAGCGCGCGTCCACTCCTGAACATTGCCAACAGCGTTCACCAGCCCAAATGCGTTGGGGGAACCTGCCCGAGCGGGCACCAGCTCGGCACCCTTTTCAATGCCGCCGTATTTCAGGTGACAATTGCGATCGGCAACTTCTGCCTGGCCTTTCGCGCTGGCAGCAGCAAACCATTCCTGCTCGGAGGGCAACCGGTAGGTGTAGCCAGTCTCATCGCTCAACCAGTTGAGGTACGCTTCAACATTTGCCAGAGCCAGGGTATTTGCCGGAAGATTTCCAGCTCCCAGATCCAGTGCCCCGCACTGGTCGGTGGCGCGGCAGAAAGGCTCAAGATCGCTGTTGCTGATCTCATATTTACCGACGGCCAGGGCCCTACCACCTGCTCCCTTAACCACCACCATGGCGGGACTCAAACTGCCATCGGCGAGACGGTCATGGCAGCTGTAGCGATCCCCCCTGCCGCCACTGCCGGGGGACAGGTGCCCGCAATAGTCCAGCCTGAAATCCCTGAGAGGCTGATAACCAGGTAACAGCGCCCTGAACTGATCTAGCAAAGGCTCTGTGCGCACCGGGTCCTCTCTACCAAGGCGGGCAGCGCAGTTGCTCAATTCTTCCCCCACAACCGGGCGTATTTGCCGGGCTTTAACGCTATCCAGCTTTGCCAATTGCGACAGCTGTGCCCCCACACCGGCCACATTCATGCCGAAGTCACAGGTCAGCGCACCTTCCATATCATCCAGTACAGCATCAATCCGCCTCTGTTTCCTGGCCGCTTCCTGCCGGCGCTGAGCGAGCAGCTCTTGCTGGTGCAAACGCTCAGCTTCGCGCTCGGCCTGCAAGCGCTCCGCCTCAAGACGTGCTCGCAGGCTCTCTCTATCCCTGGCAAGCTGTGACTGGATCGCGGCGGCCTGGCTTGACACTCCGTACCACCAGTTAGATGCACTGTTAAGCATGGCATCGGCCTGATCCAGGTTACCCAGATTCAACTGGCCAGTGGCTGCTGCCAAAAATAGCTCAGATACCTCGCGTCGCGAGGCATCCGGGTAAGTCTCATCCCCCGGATTCAGCTCGGCGTATTCTTGAAGCTCCAGTTGAAGATCCTTCTCCCAGGCTGGTGTCAGGATGCTGAGGCCAATGAGTCTTGCTATCGCCTCTTTCTTATCGGCGATACGCCGTTGCAAAAGCTCCTCTTGCAACTTTCGCTCCAGTTCAGCCTTCACTTTCGCCTGCTCAACGGAATTCTGTTGTTGTAAATGGCTGTAGCCTGCTCCTGCACCCACTAGCATCACAGCGAAAATGCCACCGAGCACCCATTTCCAAGTATTGCTGACAAAAAAAGCCTGAACAAATTTCTCTACAGTATCTGTGCGATCCTCACGCCTGAGTTCAAGAGACAACTGCAGCGCACGCCACTGCCGCCGGCTCAGACCCTTGATACGGCTGGGTCGCAGCTTTTGTTCAAAAGCCTTATCCGCTGGCACCTTGTCGTAGGGATGGCGCCCACAGAACAGCTCATAGACAACACACCCCAGGGCAAAAACATCATCACTGGGCGCTGGTTCACCCCCTTTTAGCATCTCTAGACTGGCATAGGCCGGGGTCAGGGCGCCCAGGCTGCCGGCATCAAATACGGTCGTTTCACCGCTCTTGCCAGCCAGCCCCCCTTCGGATACAGCTCGGGCAATACCAAAGTCGAAGACTTTGGCTCCTTTCTTGCTGGTAACAAAAATATTGCCCGGTTTAAAATCTGAATGGACAATCTTGTGGGAGTGGGCATAGATCAGGGCCTGGGAGATATCCCAAAACACCTTGCGGGCCTTTTCAGGCTCGAGACCAGAATCAGCATGCTGGCGCAGTAACTTGTCCAATGGAGCACCTTCAAGGTATTCCATGGTCATAAATACGCGCTCCCCATCGCGATCAAAATCATAGACCGTAACGATATTGGGGTGAGCCAGGGTCTGCGACTTTCGCGCTTCGCGCTGCAGGGAGATAAAAGCATCCGGATGTTGCTGAAAGTCATCATTCAACAACTTGATTGCTACATAGGGTTCGTTGTCACTGGCTTCCAATTTGCGATGATCGAGGGCTTTGTATACAGCCCCCATACCGCCAACACCAAGCAACTTATCCAGTTCGAAGCGCCCCTTGATAACAGTCCTGGTTATTGCATCAGCGGGAGGGGCTTCAGCTACTCCGGTTGCCTCTGTAAGATTTACCGCTACGCCACCTGCCAATCGGGTCGCTTTTACCCGCGAGCCAGCGCCTTGTTTTGGGGTCGAGCTCAGGACAGTGTCATCAGTTCCAGATTCTAAACCCTCAGAAGGTGTTAATAACTTTGCGCCCCGTACAGGCAGGTGATCATTGACCCCGGTAAACTCCTGTTGAACAACAACAGTGGCATCGCCATCCCCTGCCAGCGTATCCGCAGCTTGCTCGAGACCGGGCCCAGGGCCACCTGGTCGAACAATACGCGTCTTATCGTTCAATTCCGTCTCCGTGAAAAAACACTATCGCGCTTCCAAATGGCATAACAGTGGATGGCTAAAAGCTGATCCGGCAAGGCAAAAATAAAGCCCGAAGTATATCGAACTGCTCAATAGGCAACAATAAATCAATATTCAAATATATTTGCATACCGGATTGCATACGACCGTTTCACACAACAACCATAAGGACCATTGTTCACCTGTCTGCTGTTGCAAGCAATTACGCAGCATTACATATCGATAATCACTGTTCGATTTTTTTCACTTACAACATTCCTGGTAAAGCTTGCTAATACCCAAGCTGTCTTTTTAGTTTTATCATTCCCGCAATATATCCCTGCTTTTCATTTCACAGTCGATCCTCTGGCAGGAGAAATCGTCATCCCGATAATTGGGGTCGGAGTCGAATACGAGAAACAGGCGTAATCCCGACAGACATTGAATGGTTGTAATTAATTGGTGCCAGAGTTGATTTAATAAAAAAAAATAAGGTTTTTTTTTGCTGCGCCCTCTGCTTAAATCCCCCCAGTTGCCACTGTGATGCTGATCCAGTAAAAGCACGATTGCAGGGGTAAAGGATTAACCACCAACACCATCAGCCAAATACAAAGAGGGACTCCCCATGGCTATCTATATGAACTTCAACAACAAATCTCATAAAGGCAACGTTACCGCACAAGGGTACGAAGACTGGATCGAGGTAGACAGCTTCAACTTTGGTGTTGGTCGTGGAATCACCATGGAGGCCGGAGCCACCTCCAACCGCGAAGCCTCTCGCCCCAGCCTGAGCGAGGTGACGCTCACCAAGCGTATCGATGCCGCTTCAGGCGGTTTGTTCAAAGCTTCAGTGACCGGTGACGAAGGTGTACCCGTGGAGATCCATGTAGTGCAAACCGGTGCCAACTCTGTAGATAAATACGCAGTTTACAAGTTGGAGAACGTCCTGATTTCTTCTTACAGTATTGGCGCCTCAGCAGGTGGTGCACCGCAAGAGTCCATATCCTTGAGTTTTGCCAAAATTGAGGCCGACCTCAACCATGCGGACAAGACCAACAAGAATCCGAAAAATATGCGGGTTGGATACGATCTCACCACTGCTACCCCACTGTAAGCGATTCGGTTTTTTTCGAGTACTGGGCGCTGGCCTGCAGAATCCCCTGCGGGCCTCGCTTTACGGGTCTTTAGCTGAGCATTTTACGAGCCCTCATCCAAGGATCCGCTGGTCCACAGTAATTTTTCTATTCCCTAAGGCACCGTCGGGATAGTTGGGGCTGCCCATGGCAACACTAAATCAAGATAAAAGAATGCTAAAAGTCGACAGCCCTGTCGGCACCGATGCACTGGTTGCAACCACGTTACAAGGGGAAGAGCATATATCCAAGCTCTTTCACTACGAAGTTCACCTTATTTCAGACAACCACGCCATCGCACAGAACGAAATCGTTGGCAAACCCATCACTGTTTCTATTCATCACTCTGAAACACCTCGCTATATTAACGGCTTTGTCACCCAGTTTTCATTACACGATGTCAACTCTGAAGGCATACGTTGCTATAGCGCTATTATCCAGCCGGGACTGTGGTTCACAAGCCTCGGCAGCTGTAACAGGATTTTTGAAAAAAAAAGTGCCAAACAAATTCTGGAAGAGGTGCTGGGTGAATACAATCGTGTTATTCGACTGACACTGAAATTAAACGCTGAATACATTACTCGTGAATACTGTGTACAATTTGATGAGACCGACTTCGAGTTTGTCAATCGCCTTATGGCAGAAGAGGGGATATCCTACTATTTTAAGCACTCCGACGGACAGCATGAACTTATTTTATGCGATGACCCCCAGGATTTTTACGATTGTAACAGCGAACAGATAGAATATGCCGGCGGGGGCAGCCATCCCACCAAAAATTCTATCAATAGCTGGAGGCATAATTTCAATTATCACAGTGGAGGCTTTGAACTTAAGGACTACAGCGAGTTCACTGCAACAAAAGATAACAAGCAGCAGGTAAAAACAACCAGCAAGCTCAATGATGCCGCAAGTTATCTGCGTGGATTATACGGCCTGAATCATTTCCAGGCCGATGGTGAGCACAAACATAAATTTACCGACAACTACCACAAGGCGCTGGCCGAGCGCGCTATGGAATCCCAGGAAGCCCTATTCGATGTGAGCCATGGGCGCAGTGATTGTCCATGTCTTGGTGCTGGAGGGCGCTTCCTTTTCGATCACCCTCTGTCCACAGAAAAGGGCAAATACCTGGTTACCACTGTACATATCTCCGCCGCTGATGGCAATAACAGCGAAACACACTTTCACAACACTTTCAGTTGTGTACCCGCATCCGTACTACCGCGTCCAGCGCCCAATATCTGCGCAAAGAAAATCCACTCCCCCCAGGTCGCCCATGTACTGGAGGTAAAAGCGACAGCCTCCGATAGCTCTCAAGACCCCTATACCCAGCTCAAGGTAAAGTTTCCATGGAACTCCCGCCAAAACAGCTGCTGGGTTCGGGTTATGCAGTCCTTTGCCGGCAAAAACTGGGGGGCCAACTTTGTACCCAGAGTCAACCAGGAGGTTATCGTCAATTATATCAACGGCGACCCTGATCGCCCCTTGATCACTGGTGCAGTCTACAACGGCGATAATCCCGGCCCCAATTACACCGCTACCCAAAGCGGCTGGAAAACGGAGCACGAAGGCAGCACCTTCAATGAACTCAGGTTTGATGACAAGGGTGGCAGTGAAGAAATTTATATGGAGGCCGGCAGGGATCACACCTTTGTGATTCACAACGACCAGAGCGGAAAAATAGAAAACAAGCAGACTCTGGAAGTAAAACAGGATCGCACTATTACCGTTACCGATGGCAGTGAAGTAGTCACTATTGCCAAGGGGGACCAGAAGCTGAATGTCGACAAAGGCAATCAGGTGGTCACTATTGGCTCGGGAAATCATGCCCTGAAAATAAGCAAGGGATCTCAAACAACGGACGCTATGGGTGCCATAAAGATATCTTCAAAAGCTTCTATTGAATTAAAGGTGGGAGGCAGCAGTATTAAACTGACTCCGGCAGGAATCACCATTAAAGGCACAATGCTCTCCTGTAAGGGAGATGCCTCCGCTGAGGTAAAAGGGGGCGGGATGCTCACTCTGAAAGGTGGCGTCACTATGATCAACTGACGAGAATCGAGACTCAATGACCGATTTGATCAAAGTACAAGAACTTACAGCGGCAGAACTTCTCAAGAACTTCGATGTAAGCGAGGAGGCTGAAGAATACCTGGTGCCGGATACGGCACCAGAAGTCAGCATCAATCAACTAATCAATGCCGGCCTATATCCGGATGCGATCAAATTACTGGCCCATGGCCTGCCCAAGCGTGAAGCGGTATGGTGGGCTTGTCTCGCGGCTCGGGATATCCAAAGCCCGGCAACCGACGAGGACAATGTCAATGCCCTGATCGCTGCGGAGAGTTGGGCCAAGAAACCCAGCGAGGAGGCCCGCCTGAAGTGCAAGGTTCTTGGGGAAAAAACCAAACACAAAACACCGGCGAGTTGGGCGGCAACTGCCGCCAGTTGGTGCCACGGAAGCCTGGCAGCGGCGGGGGAGCCTGTGATTGAGCCTCCGCAATACCTGTATGCACACGCCGTAGCCGGCAGCGTGACACTGGCAGCTGTATTATCCGATCCCATTGATCCCGGTAAAATCTTTGTTCGCTATATGGCGCAGGGACTGGATTTGGCCCGTGGCGGCGACGGCAGAGTGGAGGACTGATGGATGGGCAAACCCGCCTCACGTATCACCGATATGCACGTTTGTCCAATGGTCACGGGCACTGTGCCACATGTCGGGGGGCCGGTCCTGAGTCCCGGGGCACCCACCGTCATCATCGGTGGTATGCCTTCAGCTACGGTCGGCAGCATGTGTACCTGTGTGGGACCACCGGATACAGTTGCCATGGGCAGTACCACCGTGATGCTGCAAGGCAAGCCGGCTGCACGGATGGGTGACACTACAGGACATGGAGGCAAACTCGTTGTTGGCTGCCCCACAGTACTCATTGGTGGCTGATATCAGTAAACGTTACACATGCCTATTTGCTCTATCACATTCAGGTACACGTTAGAGCAGATCCCATTGCAAAACCTCAAAGGGCAGCTATTTTCATACACTCATTGCCATTCAACTGGCAAAACCGGAATGAAGACAATGATTACGCAACATTCAAACAGCGCTCGGAAAAATGCGGGGAAGCACAAAAGGGCCACTCACTGAGAACAGAGTGTTAAACCTGGTCAGAAATCACACTAGCTAACGATTCGGAAACTGACTTAATTGCTTATAATAAAAATAAAAAATGAGAACAGCCTCAAGAAAATAATTTTTGTATCACCATAAGATAATAAATTATTTGCAGAAAACTGATAGCGAACCAGAAAAATATTATATAACTGAATTATTAGACGTATAGCGTGGAAGAAATTTTCCATTTTTCTGGAACGCAATGTCACAGAAGTTTGTGTTGCAGAGTATTTTCCTTACCGGGAAGTATTTTTTCTTTCAATTACCCGGCAAACGACAATGAAGTGCACTGTGAGAGCAACCAGGAAGGAAAGTGATATCTATGAGTAAAAAAAAATGTATTGTAATTTCTCTGTCATTGATTTGGCTTAGTTTCTCTTTTTCGGAGGTGTCTTACGCAATGACTTTTTCAAATCCCTTAAAGGCCTGTACTTTTTCTGAAATGAATCTCAGGATCACCCTAAATGGACAACCGGCAGCAGGTGCAAAAGTTATCCGGATGGTGGACTGGAAGACGGAGTCTGTCGATAGCTTTATGGTTGATGACAGTGGCAAGGTCCATCTTCCGGCCAAATTTGAAAGCTCTATTACACAGGCTTTACCAGTAGAATTTGTGTCTTCCCAGGTGATCAATGTGCAATATATGGATCAAGTTTACAAAATATGGGTATATGCAAAAAGAAATCCAAAAGAGAACTCTGAACTTGAAGGAGAGCCACTCAACCTTAGCTGTGAACTGCTGGATGATCCAAAAACAGAGAGAGTATTTAATTCGCTGCTAAAAACTTCATGCAAATTTATTTGATCATTAACAAAACAGGGGTGATAACAGTATGCTTATGCTTACTCCAAAATATAGTGCCCAACTCGCTGCGGATATCTATCTGGTACAAAAACCCGGCACGCAGGAATTGTTTTATGATGTCTATAAATCTGATCTTGAGGTTAACAACAAAAAAAACAACCTAAGCGGAAAAACAGGAGCCTTTTTCCTGCTTAATAATATCCATACCATGGGTATAGCGGCCTGTGGTACTGGCCGATTCAAAGGCCAGGCTTTTATCGCATTAAAAGGGACTTCAAGCGGTTATGATGCACTCACCGATATCAATGCAGGCATCAAGCGGTTCCATACTGGTAGCGCCGTACACCAGGGTTTTTATTACACTTTTGAATCCCTCCTGCCGCAACTGGAACAATTTGCACACGAGTTGCCCAAGGAGATCCATACCATTCATTGCGTCGGTCACAGCCTCGGGGGCGCTCTGGCCACTCTGGTCGCAGACTGGCTGTCTTTGAACAGTGGAAAAACTGTCAAACTCTATACATTTGGCAGTCCGAGGGTTGGTTTGGATCACTTTTCCAGAAATTGTAAACGCAGGCTTACACCCGGTAACATTTATCGGGTTTACCATCGCAATGACCCGGTTCCCATGGTGCCCACCTGGCCGTTTGTACATGTACCTAATGGTGGTGTGGGGGATTTTCAATTACCAACTCCCACCCACAGCCCTATTACAAGCCACAGCAGCCAGACGTATATAGCCTCGGTTTCCCCGAATGACGCCAGCCTTGATTGGAATGCCATCAAAAACAGGAAACCCAAAGAAAACCTGGAGAAAAGTATTGAGGCCTGGCTGAGATCCGATGGTGTGCTGTCACTGACAATGAATACCGCCTGGATCGCCGGAGAGGCACTGCTTTGGGTATTAAAGAAAATTGGTAACTTGGCCGGTATTTCCCTGGTTGTTGCTGGCAGCACAACCTTTACCCTGTTGGACAGGCTGGCAATCTTCCTCCATAAGGCCTATCACATCAGCAGAGATATCTCCTTCTGGGTCATACGCCTGATACACAGGCTGGCACAGTTAATCGGAATGGCCGTGGTCACCGGGGCAGATATCACCGTTTCATTTATTCGCATGGTGTTTTTGCGTTTACACCACGCCATCTCCGATCTGGTGATGCGCGCCGGGCGTACGATTCACTAATCCTGGCTCGCAAACGGTGTATGCAGGGAGCCCCCTGCCCGTGATAGCTTCATGTTGTGAAAGTGTATTGATTTTATCTTCTATGTGATCGGGGCTTTCACAGGGAGGCCGTATTGGCATAACCCGGTTTTGCACAACACTTTTACACTTGCTTTTGAATTCTCTACACGTGGATGCCCGGCAAGCTATATAACCGGGCCAAAACGCCTTGACGTAGCTGGATGACGCCCTTGCATACCTATTGTAAGGATTTGGGTTTGCCCTGAAATTCCGCCAGTCGCATTTTAATTTGTTGGCTCTCAAATTCATCGGGAATTTCAAATATCAGAGGTTTGGCAACCCGCACGTAGTATTCCGCATCCTTTTGCTGGTAGAGCTCTTCCGCCAGCCACTGGGCGATATGTAACTCACGCGGTGCCCGCTGATAAGCCTGTTCCAGCATCTCCAAGTATTTTTCCCTTGGGTAGTCCAGCATCTCCATTGTCATGGCCAGACCAAACCAGTGGGAAGCTTTCTGGGGTTCTTTATCTACCAGATACGCAAATTCATCAGAGGCCTGTTTCAAACTGTGCAAATCCCGCACCTTATTGGGGATCGTGGCCTGCTGGTTCACCGTCAGCCAGGCATGTGCACTCAGGTACCAGGGCTGTCGGCGATCATTGCCCGGTACACTCGCCAGCAGATGGCTGGCTTGGGGGAAGTCGCCCATACGTAGGTCGGCACTCGCCTTGATGGAAACCAGCTCGGTATTGTAGATACCCGTTTGCAGTGCGTAGGCCATCAAGTCTTCCAGCGCCTGCAGGTTGTAACCGGACTGGGCGATAAAACCTGCCAGTACATTCACCGCTTCCCTTTTTGTCAGGCGCTTAACCTCGGGGGTCGCCTCGAGAAAGTCGGCGGGAATTTCTCCGGTCACCGTGTCAAATTCGCCCAACTCGTAGGCAGCAACGTAGGCCTTTTCGATTTCCGCCAGTGTCATGTCGAGGGCCTCTTCCAGCGCCAGCACCGGGTCCGCACCATCGTTGTACGCCTTGACAAACTGATCAAATTCCTCTGTTTTGCCACTTGTCATCTTCAACCAGTGCGACAGCAGCCAGCCACTGGCATAGACATTGGCTTTGGCTTCCGCATCCGTGTTGTATACCGTGGCGCGCAACAGCGGCTCCAGGGGCATCAGGCCAGCGTACATCAGCGTCATGGCACGTTCATGCGGAATGTCCCCGAGTTCATAGCGGCCCTTCTTTGGAAAAGACATTGTCGCCATGAATTCGGCAAAGCCTTCGCTATACCAGTAGGGGAAGTGGGTGGTGTTGCCGTTATAACTGAGGAAATGGGTGTACTCGTGGAAGAGAAACTCGCGGGCCTTGAGCTGGCGCTCGGCACTGCGGCCATCCAGATTGACCAGGGCATAGTTGCCCTCCGCCGAGGTATCGAACAGTCCATTGGTCATTTCTGCCAGTTCAGCACCCACCAGGCCGGCATAGGTATCGCGGTCCCCGGCAGCATAGATGGTGAGCTTCGGGATATCGGGCGTCGCATCGAGTAATTCAATCACCACAGCACGGTAACGTTCGAGATCGGCCACCAGGCACTTTACGGTCTGGGGGTCACCATCGGTAATGACCCGGAAGTTGTCACTATCCACGGCATACCAGATTTCCTCCCCCAGATATCGGGGAGCGGCAACGGCAGTCAGCACAAAACCGAAACAAAATACTAAACAAACAGCTGCGCGGGAAACCATAGTTCAAGTCACCGAGTCATTATTGCCGGAACCCTCCCTGGCACGCCCAAAGAAACTCCACACTACCGGTTTTTATTGGTTAAAAAAAGATCATTTCGATCATAAATTATCTAATTTGTGAATTTTATATGACTGGATATTCATAAATATATCGAACAAATCAAAAGCCATAGCGGATGCCAGCAGCGACAAACAACGAGACAGATCTCTCAATTTTGCCCTGATCTACCTACCAAAAGTGGTCAAGGCTCTATATTTTTCTGTTGACCAGATACCAGTCGTTGGTCAAAAAATAAAAATGATTCAAACAGATGAGAGATAACAATGAAAATAAGTCTATTAGTGGCGTTGCTTGGCAGCGCCCTGATCTCAATCCACGCCTGGTCGGCACCGGAGTATATTGCAGACCTGGATATCACTTCCTTTGACGGCACCCTGCTGGATGCCAATCTCTTTGTACCGGAATCACCCCCACCGGCAGAGGGCTTCCCCACGGTGATTTTTACCAACAGCTGGGCCCTGGATAAGCACCAGTACTATTTCCAGGCCCGGGCACTGGCGGAAAAGGGCTATCTGGTACTGAGCTACTCGACCCGCGGTTTCGGCCAATCCGGCGGCCTGGTGGATGTGGCCGGAGAAAATAGTATCGCTGACGTCAGTGTGCTGATCGACTGGCTCGAAGCCAACTATCCCGTGGGCAGACTGGGCATGGCGGGCATCTCCTACGGTGGCGGTATCTCATTGCTGGGTGCCGCCCAAGACGCCCGCGTGAAGGCCGTGGCCTGCCTGTCGGGTTGGGCCGATGTGGTAGAGGCGCTCTACCCCAATGAAACCGTCAATCTGGTTTGGGGCGGTCTATTGGTCAACACCGCCCTGCGCAAGGAACCGGAACTGAACCAACTCTGGGCCGATCTGCGCAGCGGCCAGAATTTGGAGCAAGTGATTCGTTTTGCCGCGCAACGCTCGGCCATTAGCTATATCGATGGGTTAAACGAGCACGGCACTGCCGTACTGCTCTCGAATAATTTCGCCGACTATCTGTTCAAACCCAACAGCATGGTCCAACTCTATTCTCTTCTGGAAGGTCCCAAAAAGCTGTTGCTGAATCCGGGTACCCATGCCATTACCGAAATCCTCGCGGGCAGCGACGGTCGTATCTGGTCCACCAGTTTCCGCTGGTTCGATCATCACCTCAAGGGTGAGGACAACGGTATTGACAGCGAACCCAAAGTGGATATGGCCGTGCGTATCAGCAACAAACTGGAGCAGTACGAGGACTACCCGGTGACGGGCGACAGCACCACCTGGTACTTGCGGCCGCGCTTTACCCTGTTGGACAATGGAGGCATGCACGGCGAACGCTATGATGGCTGGCGCTGGACCAACACATTCCACGGGGGTTCCGACACCTTCGCAGGTACCGGTATCCCGCTGTTATCCGACGCCCTGGAAGGCTTCGGTATCCCGGTTTACACCCCCATGCTAGCCATTAACGGATACTACGCGATTGAGTATCAATCCCCAATCCAGTGGCAAACTCTCAGGATTCGCGGGGAGCCGAGACTGGCAATGTGGATTGAACCCAGCCGGGAAACCGTACAGCTGCAGGCGCACCTCTACGATGTCAGCCCCCTGGGGCTGGGCCGGCTGATCACCCATGCGCCCATCACCCTGCGCGGTGGCAGGGCGGGAGAGCCGCAGAGGGTCGATGTGGAGCTGTTCACCACCAGCTACGATGTCCCCGCCGGTCACCGGGTGGTGCTGGCCATCGATACCCAGGGCCTGATCTACCAGAAACCCCAGGACACCGATTACCGTATCCGCGTGCCCTACAGTAGCAGCGAGGCCTCCAGCCTGACGATCCCGCACCTCTGAGGCAATACGCCAGCTTGCCCTTTCCCCGGCGGTGGCCTGCCGGGGGACTGAACCGCCCCGCTGATCAACTCGTCTCAGCACAGCGCGTATTTTCTCACCGAACCGTTACAATGCGCTTTTCGACTAAATACCCACACTTATGAATAAGAAGCTTCCATTTGCCCTGCTGGCCACTGCGCTGCTGTTTGCAGCTGCTCGCGCCCCGGCAGAAAAAACCCCGGAACAGCCTCAACAACAAACCGCCGCGGAAACAGCGGCAGTAGACTACAGTGATGCCCCGGAGGGCAAACTGCCCGAGGGCGTGCACCCTTTGGCCTATCGCCTCGATTTGCTGCTGGACCCACGCCAGGCGTCCTTTGACGGTAGTGTTGCCATCGATATCCGCCTGGACGAGAGCACAGACCACATTTGGCTGCACGGCAAGAATCTCACCGTGGAAAAAATCCATGCACAGCGCAAAGGCGGCCAGACCGTTGCGGCCTCTTACCGCCAGGTTCTCGACAGCGGCGTGGCCGTGATTGCTTTCGCCGAGTCTCTGCCCGCCGGCGACTTCACCTTGCACATCGACTATAGCGCGGCCTTCGATCGCAACCTCGCCGGCCTGTTCAAGGTAGAGGAGCAGGGCAATGCCTATGCTCTGGCCAAGTCCGAATCCATCCAGGCGCGCAAATACCTGCCCGGTTTCGACGAGCCCGGCCTCAAGGCGCCCTTCTCTATCAGTCTCACCGTGCCCGAGGGCTACGCCGCCATCAGCAATGGTCCGGAGCTGGCACGGGAGCCGGCTGGTGCGGGTCTTGAGAAAGTCACCTTTGCCACCACGCCCCCCATGCCCACCTACCTGCTGTCTTTGTCAGTGGGCCCCTTCGATATGGTGGAACGCCCGGCCATCCCACCAAACAAATACCGCAGGGAAGCCATCCCATTAAGAGGTTTTGCGCGCCATGGTCGCGGCGAGGATATGCACTATATCCTCGATATCACACCGAAAATGGTGGAAACTTTTGAAACCCAGCTACAACGCCCCTACCCTTTCAAAAAGCTGGATATTATTGCTGCCCCCCAGTGGCCCAGCGGCGCAACAGAGTTGTCTGCCGCCATTACCTACCGCGAACAGCGTATTCTGGTGGGAGACAACCCGGCACCCGGTACCCGCCTGGCCCTGGTGGAGGTGCACGCCCACGAGATCGCACACATGTGGTTTGGCAATCAGGTCACCCCACCCTGGTGGGATGACCTGTGGCTGAAAGAGGGCTTTGCCACCTGGGGTGAACCCCTGGCTCTCACCATTATGGAGCCCGAGGGCGGTCACGACCTCAATGCCACCACCTCCGCCATCAGCGCCATGCAGCTGGACTCACTCGCCAGCACCCGCGCTATCCGCGAGCCGGTGACAAACAACAACACCATCCGCAACGCCTACGATGCCATCACCTATTCAAAAAGCCTCGGCGTCATCAATATGGTGGACGGCTACTTCGGCGCCGAACGGTTCCGCCCGGCCCTGGGCCGCTACCTGGAAACTTTCAGTGGTGGCAAAGCGGATTCCCCGTCCTTCTACCGGGTGATCGGTGAAGAAACCAATACCCCGGAATTGACGAAAACCTTTCGCAGCTTTGTGGAGCAGAAGGGGGTCCCCCAACTGGACCTGGCACTGGAGTGTGCCGATTCGGGCCGTGCCAAACTGCGCGTACACCAGAGCCGCTACAAGCCGCTGGGCTCTCCCATTGCCGATGCCCGGCAACAATGGAACATTCCCTTCTGCTACAAAAGCGATACCGGTGTGCAACAGTGCCAGATGCTCACGCAGGCCGATACGACTCTGAATGTGCTCGGCGAGACCTGCCCCGGTTGGATCATGCCCAATGTGCAGGGCAGTGGTTACTATCGCTGGAACCTGCCCACAGCCCAGTGGCAGGCGCTGGTCAAGCGCTTTGGCCAGTTTGCCCCCACCGAACAGCTGTCGATTATCGACAGCGCTTTTGCGGCCTTCGAAGCCGGCAAGCTGTCGGACACCTTGCTGCTTGAAGTAGTGCGACAATCTGCTGGGGCAGGCAAGCGCCAGGTGATCACCATGCCGCTGCGCTACCTGCGCAAGTACCGCAACAATTATCTCGATCAAGCACAGCGCTCTGCACTTTTGCAGTTTGTCCGCAACCTCTACCTGCCGCTCCTCAACAGCAGCGCCGATAGTCGCGACGCCGACCGGCAGATACTGCACAGTACCCTGCTCAGTTTTATGGCCCTGGTGGCTGAAGACCCGCAAGCGCGCAGGCAATTACTGGACAAGGCCAGGGCCTTTACCGGCTTTCAAGTCCCGCGCGATCCACAGGCACTGGACTCAGACCTCTACACTGCCGCCCTGACAGTTGCCGTGCAGGATGCCGGCGGGGCATTTCTGACACACCTGGTGAATCTGCGCGGTGCACTGGATGATCCGCGTTTTGAAAACGCCAGCGCTAATGCCATCGGCAGCAGCGACAGCCCGCGGCAGGTGGAAACCATCCACAAGCTGGCCCTCAGCGAGGATATGGGCCCGCGCGAGGCCTTTGGCCTGATCCAGTACGCTATGGCACAGCCCCGGGTACAGGCGCAGCACTGGGCCTGGCTACAGCAGAATTTCGAACAGGTGGTGGATAAAATCCCCGCACAAATCCGCCGCCGCACCCCCGCTTTCGCCAACACGTTCTGTGATCGAAAGCACCTGGGGGAATTGCAGCAGCTGTTCGCAAAGCAGGGGCATTTAACCCCCGGTTATGAGCGCAGTCTGGCCCAGACCGAGGAGCGTATTGCACTATGTATGGCACTGCGGGAACAAGGCCGTTCACTGATGGAGGCACTGCCCGGGGCGGAAGGTAAGGCGGCAGACAGCCCTTCCTGAGCCCACTCGGTCAGACCCAAATTGTAATGCCCCCCCCGGTCCCTCAGGGAAGCCTGGGCGGGGCGTAATGGGCACACCCAATCCGCCTGCAGCGTGACACTGCGCGGGTTATTGCGATCGCAGGGCTTGCTCTGATTTGTCTCTGAACCGGGTCAAGGCCCAGATCAACCCTCGGACTCCGCACGGTAGGCATCGGCGTCCAGCATATTGTCCAATTCACCCACATCCGCAGGCTTGACACGGTAAAACCAGCCATCGTCATAGGGCGAGGCATTCACGGTTTCCGGCGCATCTTCCAGGGTTTCGTTCACCGCGACCACTTCGCCGGATACCGGAGAGTAGATATCGCTGGCGGCCTTTACAGACTCAACCACACCGGCCTCATCACCCGCGGCCAGGGTACTGCCCACTTCCGGGGTTTCAACGTACACCACATCCCCGAGGGCATCCTGGGCATGGTCGCTGATGCCAACGGTGATGGTGCCGTCCTCTTCCAGGCGCGCCCACTCGTGGCTGGGCAGGTATTTCAGTTCATTGCGGATTTCACTCATGCTGTGATCCCTTGATTAAGCCTTTGAATAGATGTTCTTTTCCACGCATCCACCTGCGGTGCGATGCTCAGATGACCGATTTGCCGTTGCGCACAAAGCAGGGCTTAACCACCTTGACCGGCTGCAGTTGCCTGCGGATTTCCACCTGGGCACTGTTACCGACACTCGCCGGCACCCGCGCCAGGGCAACGGAATGCCCAAGAGTCGGTGAGAAGGTGCCGCTGGTAATGATACCGCGGTCCTCCGTGCCGTCTACTACCACGGGCTGGCCCGCGCGCAAAACACCGCGCTCCTCCAGTACCAGGCCCACCAGCTTCTGCCGGACCCCCTGCGCGCGCTCCTGCACCAGCGTTGCGCGGCCGATAAAATCGCGATCCTCCGGCGTCCAGGCGATAGTCCAGGCCATGTTGGCCTGCAGTGGTGAGATGTCCTCGTCCATTTCGTGGCCGTAGAGATTCATACCCGCTTCCAGACGCAGGGTGTCGCGGGCGCCGAGGCCGCAGGGCGCGACGCCCGCGTCGGTCAGTGCAAACCAAAAGCCACTGGCCTCTTCTCCGGGCAGCATAATTTCCAGGCCGTCTTCACCGGTATAGCCGGTGCGCGCCACAAACCAGTCGCCGCGGGCGGCACTCTGAAAAACCTTCAAGGCGTCGATGGCCGCGGCCCAGTCGTTACCCAGGGCCACCTTCGCCCGATGAATGGCGCTGGGTCCCTGGATGGCGATCATCGCCAGTTGCGGGCGCTCGGCCAGCTCCACATCGAAGGGCTTCGCCTGTTGTCTCATCCAGGCGAGATCTTTTTCCTGGGTCGCACAGTTCACCACCAGGCGATAGCCGGGATCGCGCAGATAGACAATCAGGTCGTCAATGACACCGCCCTTGTCATTCAGCATGCCCGTGTACAGGGCCTTGCCGGGGTTGCCATCCAGTTTCGCCACATCGTTGGCCAGCAGATAGCGCAGGTAGTCGCGGGCACCGCTGCCCTCGATATCGATCACCGTCATATGGGAGACATCGAACATCCCCGCCTCAGTGCGTACTTTGTTGTGCTCCTCCAGCTGAGACCCGTAGTGCAATGGCATATCCCATCCACCAAAATCCACCATCTTGCCACCGGCGGCGACATGTGCGTCATAGAGAGGCGTTCTGTTTCCCATTGTCAAATCCCAGTCTGCCAGGTTGCGAAGCGGCGTATTCTAGCGGCTTGGGTAGTGGCGTTTCCAGCAGACGCGGCTGCGCGGCAGATCTGCTCGGTTAGCCCTGCGGCCACCGGGACTTAACCCTGCCCAGATCATTGTTCACCGCCAAAGATTCCGCCGGGGCGCTTGCGAAGACAGAGGGGAAGTCCGGATCGGGCAGGTCCCCCAGGGAAAGCCGGGACTGAATGGGGGAAAATCATTTGTCGGAATGATTCCGCCCATCGCCGGTGTCCTCGGTGTCTTTCTCCTGCTGGGCTGATTCATCCACCTTGAGGCCATACCTCTTCGAGCGCCAGCGCCACAGTCGCTTGGCCAGTTCCTGTCGGTCCGGCGTTTTGTCGGCCTCATCGACGATTTCCTCGCCGAGTAGCGTCTCCAGCAAATCCTCCAGGGTCACTAGCCCCTCGAGGCTGCCGTACTCATCCAGAACGGCACTGATCTGTACCCGCCGCGACAACATTTTCTGGAAAGCCTGATAGATGGTGGCGGTTTCCGGCAGCATCAGCATATCGCGGCGGTATTCGGCCAGTTTCCTGTGCCGTTCCCCCTTGGCATAGGCGAGCAGCAGCTCCTGCTTGAGTACAAATCCCACCACACAGTCGGGGTCGCGATTCTCAAAAACCGGGATGCGGGAAAAACGGCCTCGCTCCACCTCCTCGTAGGCTTCACCCACCGTCTCATCCTGGGGCAGGGAAAATACCACGGTGCGCGGTGTCATCACCTCCCGCACCGAGTGATCGCGCAAGGTAAAAAACAGGTTGCGCAATATATTCGATTCGCGTGGCTCCAACTGCCCCTCCGCCTCGCCGATCTCCGCCATGACCGCAAACTCGTCACGGCTGAAACCTGTCAACGTGGGGCCGTGGGTGAGACCGCGGGTCAGCCACTCCGACATTTTCACAAACGGATACAGCAACCACACCAGAGTACGCAGCACGAAAGCGGTAAAAGGCGCCAGTTGACGCCAGTAAATTGCTCCCAGGGTTTTGGGGATAATTTCGGAGAAAACCAGGATTAACAGGGTCAGGATCGCCGAGGCAATGCCCAGGTACTGACTGCCGAAAACCTCTGCAGCCTGGGCACCGGCGCCGGCAGCTCCGACAGTGTGCGCAATGGTATTCAGGGTGAGGATAGCGGCCAGGGGCGCATTGATATCCGCTTTGAGTTTGCGCAACAGTGCTCCAGCCCTGTGCCCCTTCTGCTCCAACAGGCGCACATAGGGTGTGGTGACACTGAGAATGACCGCCTCGGCGATGGAACACAAAAAGGAGAAACCGAGAGCAATCAGGATATAGGTGATTAAAAGACTCATAATTTACGGGCAACAGTGGCATCAGGGTTGAATTTTCGCGCACCTCCCAAGGCACAGTAAACCAGGGCAATCACCAGTCCGTTGAGAAAGCCACCGATATGCGCGGCATTGGCCACACCCACGCCGGTAAAGAAAGTCACAATGCCCAACGCACACAGGAGCAACCAGATCAGTGCCACAGCCGGGATACCATAGGGAACATCCCGCCACGCGGGCTGCCAGCGCTGTATCACCACTACAGCGCCCACAAGCGCATACACCACACCGGACATACCGCCAAAGCGGACCTGCGGTTCCCACAGATACTGGGACACATTGGAGATAACGGCCCCGAGCACGACCAGGGCGATAAACGCCAAACTCCCTGCGCGGGCCTCCAGGGGCCGGCCCAGTATCCAGATGCCCAGGGCGTTGAACAGGGCATGGGCCAGGGAAAAGTGCACCATCGCCGGGGTGATCAGGCGCCAGTACTCCCCCCGCTGCAGATGCAGTGCCAGAGAGGAGTGTACAGACAGAGGGCTGCCACTGTGATCCGGGGTGATCAACAGGGCATCTGCAGAGTGATTGGCCAAAAGAACCCAGCCGAGGAAGCACAGGGCAATCAACACCAGGCTGACCGGGGTCCGGACCAGGGGGAAAAACGGTAACACCGGGCTTGCCGGTTGCGACCCGACCGGCTTGTGTCCGGTGCGGTTTTCAGGGCCTGACTCCGGTGCCTGTGGCGGCTGTACTCTGGTCTCACCGGGCCCGGAGCGATCGCCGGGCGCGACGCGCTGCAACTGCACCTCATCGAAACTGATCTCTCCTGCTTCCCAGCGCTGCAAAAGCGGCTTTAGTATTTGCCCGAGGTGATCGTCAACCGTCAGCAATAACTGCCGGTTTTTTTCCTCGACGATCCGCAGCGGCAATTGATAGCGCTGGATAAAACCGACCAGTGCACCGAGATCTTTTGAGAGGGGAAACGAGTAAACTGCAATCCACTGGCTCAATTGACAAAAACCTTTTTTATAGTCCCGCCACAGGCGCGCCCAACGCCAACCGGATGCCCCCGCTGGCCTGAAGAAAGTGCGACAGCGCAAATCGACAATGCGCCAGTGGGCCCTCACTACACCGCCATAGCCCGCAAGATGATCCGTTTCTTTAACATGGGGCTGGCGTCCACCATATTCAAACCGGTATTGCGCAGCCAGCGCCAGTGCAACTGCCCGGCACCAAAAAGCGATTTGAAGGCGCTCATGGCCTTCAGGGTGGCGGCATTGTCTCCGCGACGACGGCGCTCATAGCGCGCCAGTACCGATGGGTGGGCGGGTTCCAGTCCGCGCGACAGGGCGCGATCAATCTCATCACCCAGCACGCGCACATCCTGTAATCCCAGGTTGACGCCCTGCCCCGCCAGGGGGTGGATACTGTGGGCAGCATCCCCCACCAGGACCGCTCCCGGGCCCTGATAGCGCTCCGCATGGCGGGCGCGCAGAGGGAAGGACAGGCGCTCAGTAACGGATTCCACTTTGCCGAGCCGGCTCTCGAAGGTTTTTTCCAGGTTCAGGGCAAAGGCCCGGTCGTCCAGCATCAGCAGTTCCCGCGCCAGCTCGTTGTCCGCCGACCAGACCACGGCACAGTGGTTGTTATCACCGAGTCCGGCCAGGGGTAAAAAGGCCAGCGGGCCTGTCTGCAAAAAGCACTGCCAGGCGGTGTGGCGGTGCGGCTTTTCACAGCGGACCACACACACCAAGGCAGTCTGGTGGTAATCGGTGTCCTGGCAGCGGATATGCAACAGGTCCCGCACCCTGGAGCGGACCCCGTCCGCGCCAACCAGAAGCCGTGTGCGCACTATCTCGGGCTGCTCCCGCAGCCCCTCCAGCGCATTGACCTGGTCACCACGGGATTGCAGATGCCAGAGCCCGCAATCGCGCCACCAGCTCTCCAGGCAAAAGCCGTTGACCAGCTCCACATTGGGCAGTGCCTCCAGGCGCGAGCGCAACGCACTCACAATCACAGTGTTCTCGACGATATGGCCCAGGTTGGGCAGTTGCACATCGCGGCTCGTAAAGCGCACAGAGCCGGTACCGTCGGCATCCCAAACGCGCATCTCCACATAGGGGCAGGCGCGCGCCGCGGCGATCTCCCCCCAGGCGCCCACCTCCTCGAGCAGTTCGCGGGAGGCCTGGGTGAGCGCCACCACGCGGGACTCGTAGTGCTGTGCCGGTTTGGGTGCGGTTTCCGTAGCAGACTCCAGCAGCGCCAAGCGCATCACCGGGTGGCGCACCGCCAACAGCGCAGCCTGGGCCATGCCTACCATGCCGGCGCCGACAATGGCGAAATCCAAGCGGTGTCTATTCATAGCAACCCCATTGCGCAGTTGTGCCGACCGGGGCACCGTTAAAGCCCAAATCCCGCCGCCTGACGCACAAATGCCGAGCGCAGAGGCGGCACCAGCGTCAAACCCAGCATGCCCATTTGACGCAGGCCCTGCAGCAGCGGGTTCGATGCTGCGAACAGGACCGGTATACGATCGCTGAAGCCAACCGTCAGCTGCTGGTCCAGGCGGCGGCCACGACCATAGGCCGCCAACCTCTGCAACTGCGACGAAGATCCCTGTACCGGCCATTCGCCTGCCATCGCCTGTGCCAGACCGTAACAATCACGCAGGGTCAGGTTGAACCCCTGTCCGGCCACCGGGTGCAGAAAGTGTGCACAGTTGCCGATCAACACTATATTGCGCCGCCACTGCTCCCGCGCCAGGGACAGGCTGAGGGGGTACGCTTGCAGGGACCCCATACGCACAAACCGCCCTGCGCGCCAGCCAAATGCCCGCTGTGCCTGCTGCAGCCGCTGGCGCTCGGACAATGCACACAGCGCTTCGGCATCCTGTTGCCCACAGACCCAAACCAGAGCCGCGCGATACAGCCCGTCCCGCTGTGGCAGTGGCAGCAGGGCCATGGGACCGTCAGCGGTGAACCGCTCGTGGGCAACCCCACTGTGGTCCCGCTGTAGACCAACAGTAGTGACCAGCGCCCGCTGTTGGTACTTTACTGTGTCAATTTCTATACCCAGTTGACGACACAGGGGGGAATCAGCCCCTTCGGCGATCACCAGCAACCCGGCGGTCAGGCGATGCTCAGCGCATCCCTCGCCGGCGCGCCAGCGCAGGCTCGCGCCCGGCGCGCCCATGCAAACCGTTGTTACCTGGGCCGGGGCAACAAGTTTGACCGGTGTGTCAGCCAGGGCACTGTGCAGGATAGGCCCCAGGGCTGCATTCTCAATCACTGCCCCCAGCATACCCTCGAAGCCTGCCCACTGCTGTTCACCGACAGTGAGGCAAGCACCAAACACCTGGCTGCGGTCGCTCACCTGAATACGCTGAATGGGGGCGCTGTATTCGCGCAGGGCAGGCCAGAGATCCAGCTGTCGAAACAACTGCAGGCTGCCCGCGGCTATCGCCGTGGCGCGGGTGTCGAAACTGGGTAACCGAACGCTGGCCGCAACATCTGGCAGCGCTCTCTGCTCCAGTAAGACCACACGGAGTTGTGGGCAAAAATGCGACAGCATCAGTGCCAAGCTTGCACCGGCCATGCCGCCACCGACAATAGCCACATCAGTTCGCTGGTGAGTCTCGTTCATGAAGCGTTTCCCCCGGGCCAGGCGCCCCACAGTCTTTGGGCCGGCAGGCACAAAAATAGCGCATTAAACATTAACGGGTCATTAGGTCCCCGCCGTGGCGCATGGTGTACTCAATCTCTGCCACGGCCCTGGGAGCGGCGGCGGACAGGACCTGCACACCGTCACGGGTCAGGGCGACATCGTCCTCGATTCGAATGCCAATCCCGCGAAAGTCCACAGGGATACGCTCGTCATCCGCAGGCACATAGACGCCGGGCTCAACAGTCATTGCCATCCCCACCTCCAACTGGCGCCAGGCGCCGTGTACGCGGTAGTCCCCGACATCGTGCACACCCATACCCAGCCAGTGGCCGACGCGGTGCATATAAAAGTGCTGGTAGTCACCGGTTTCAATCAGACCGTGCACCTCGCCGCGCAGTAATCCCAGATCCACCAGGCCGCGCGTAATCACTTCCACGCTGGCAGAGTGGGGGTCATTCCAGTGATTGCCTGCCCGTACCTGATCAATTGCCGCCTGCTGCGCCGCCAGAACGATGTCATAAAGGGCCCTCTGTGCACCGCTGAAGCGACCGCTTACCGGGTAGCTTCTGGTGATATCGGCAACATAACCACGATACTCACAGCCCGCATCCACAAGCACCAGATCCCCCGCCTTTAATTGCGCACGATTGCTGCAATAATGCATCACAAAGGCGTTGCGGCCACTGCCGATAATGGTTGGATAGGCGGTTTCCCGTGCCCCGCTGTCCACAAAAGTGTGTAACAGTGTTGCCTCCAGCTGGTATTCATAGAGCCCGGGCTCACAGTGTGCCATGGCGCGGCGGTGCGCATCGGCACTGATGTTTCGGCTTTGGTCATCAGGCACAATTCCCGGGCACTTTTTATCTGGCGCAGTTCCCGCAACGGATAATCCAAGTCGACCGTATCCGGCACACCTCTGTTGTCCGATGCCGCATCAATGGCCTGCAGATAGTTGCGGATGCGCCTGTCCAGTGAGGGTAGCGCCCCATCGGGAAATAAATACGCCCGCAGCCCTCCACTCCAAAAGCCCTGGCAAAATATCGTCCAGATCTCCGATGGGAAAGGCGTCGGCCAGACCGAGGTGTTCGGCGGCGCTTTCGGTCCCCAGGCGCGGGCCGTCCCATCTCTCCCTTGCCGCATCTTTCTCCCGACAGAACAACAGGGATTCCCCTCGCACACGCCCCGGCACCAGTACCAGCGGTGCTTCGGGCTCAGCAAAGCCGGTCAGCTAGAGAAAATCGCTGTCCTGGCGAAAGGGGAAATAGGTATCGCGGGAGCGCAGTTGTTCACTGGCGGAGGGGAGAATCGTCAGGCTGCCCCCCGGTACCAGTTCGGCCATCAGCCGGGCGCGGCAGCGGGCATATTCCGCTTTGCCAATGCCCTCTGCACTTTTCACGTGGCTGGGTATCAGTGCACGGTAGGGCCATCGCCGGTTTGGCCCGCCTGTAACTCGGTGAAGATATTGAGCACTGCAACCCGCACATACTCCTGCAGCTCCACCAGTTGCTGTTCCGCCTCTTCTCCCTCCTCGACATGATCCGCATCCACCTGCGAGATCGCGCCGATATCTTTCAGGGCCTCCTCACTGGTAGGCATTATTTCTGCCCCGGTGCCGCCGACAGCAAAACCGTGTAAAAAACCCGCACACCAGTGGCCCAGTGCCAGCGTTCGCTCGACAATATCCCCATCCTCGCAGAGTACCAACTGAAAGGAAAAGGCGCTGTCACCCAGTTGTTTTCGGCTGCCCTCCGCCAACTGCAACAACTCCCGGCTCAGGCCAGCAGGCACGGACTCCAGGTCGAGCATTTCGGCCAGCTCGCGCTGCCAGCACTCCTTGTCCGGTTTGGACCCTGTCGCTAGCACACCACAGATAAAACCGTGTAACTCACTGGGGTCCGCGCGGCTGCCAGCCGCGAGAATGGCGTTGGCGAGAAGCGCAAATCGGCTGGTTTCAGAGGTCATGCATAGCGCACCGTTTTTTCCCCAACCGGGATGCAGTCAGCACACTGCGACTGCAGTGTCAGTACAAAGGCCGGGCATTGTCGGAGAATTTTGTGATTGCCCGCGCAGGTGGAGCGATTGACCCACCATTTCGCCGGCCATATAGTAGCGTAAACCCTCGCAGTCTGTCGTGTTGCGAGTCCGATGTCGACCTCAAATGCAGGAAATATGGATAAGCTGCGCGCGTTAGAAAGCACTGTGGATGCACTGATCGCCCGCTGCCAGCAGCTGGCCAGTGACAATCGTGAACTGCGTCGGCAGGAAGCTGACTGGCTGCGCGAGCGCCAGCTCCTGATAAAAAATACCGAAACCGCCCGCTCGCGGGTCGAAGCCATGATCAATCGTCTCAAGGGGCTAACGCAGGATTCCTGATGGCTGACTCTGCCCAAACTCCCGAAACCGTCACTGTCTCTATTCTTGACAAAGAGTACCGAGTCGCCTGTTCGGAAAGTGAGCGCGCCGGGCTGCAGGCCTCTGCCCGTCTGTTGCACGAGCGCATGTCACGTATTCGTGCCTCCGGTACAGTTATCGGCATTGAGCGTATCGCCGTCATGGCGGCTCTGAATATTGCCCACGAGCTGATCCAGGCAAAAGCAGAATTAGGCCGCATCCCCCTTCAAGAGGAAATGCTCGACCGGCTCAAAGATAAGGTGCAAAACGCACTGGGAGAGATAGGCCCCCCGCAGGAGTCCCAGCCATAATAGCCTGTACCCCAGGGCAAGGTTTAGATTTCCGGTTAACAGCCTCGCCACTCCCGGTTATACTTACTCCATACCCTGGGGTGCTGGCCAGCAGACTTTGTCCTTGAGCCGATAATTTTACCCTGGTGGTTTCCAGCGAATACTGGTGTGCAGGTCCGCCGTGCAGCGGAAAGCCTAATGTACTCCGGATACCACCACCTTGAACCTTACGGTTCAAGGCCTCGTCTACAGCCGCACACTCGGGGTTCCCTATTCTCTCCAGTCATTCCCCACAGATGAGCGAAAACAAAACGCAACTGCGCCGCCGTATGCGTGCGGGGCGACGGGACCTGAGCGCTTATCAACAGCGCCTGCACGCCCGCGCGGCCATTACCCTGTTAAGCCGCCTGCCGCAAATGAGACGCGCGCGGCATATTGGTATTTACTGGCCCATTGACGGTGAACTGGATATTCGCCAGTTATTGCAACGCTTTCGTGCAAAACACTTCTACCTGCCGGTGCTACCGATGGAATCGCAGCCACACCTTAGGTTCAAACGCTGGCATGGGGAGACACTTTCTTTTCGCAACCGGTTTCATATTCCCGAACCCGCAGCCGGTCCCTGCCGCGCACCGAAGTTACTGGATCTGGTACTGGTTCCCCTGGTGGCATTCGACCCGAAGGGGGCCCGCCTGGGCATGGGTGCGGGCTTTTACGATCGCACCTTTGAACACAAGCAGTTATTGCCCGGTGCCGGTCCGCAATTGATTGGTACTGCCCACCAGCTACAGTGCGTTGAGCACCTCCCCACAGATAACTGGGATATCCCCCTGGATCTGGTAGTGACAGAAAAACGTATCTATCGCTGTCGATAACCCCTGAGCAGCCAGATAAAAAAAAGGCCGGGCACACAGTGTGACCGGCCTTTCTTCTCAGTGCGCGAGCAGAGCGCCCCCCGGCATCAGCCTAGCGGGTAACCACTCCCTGCTGCAGAGCAGCCGGTGGCTCCGGCTCCGAGGCAAAAACCCCGGACAAGCCACTGGTGCTCAACAGTACGCCCGCGACAAAGACAATCACAGCGATTGTCAGCGCATCGGGTTTCATTGGGACCATCCTGTACGATCAATTTTGTTGTTATAGGTGCTTCGCCCCGCATATGACACAAGCCACAGCAAAAGTTCCACAACCGGAAAAGATACTGAAAATTCGATGGAATAGTAACCGGTTTTTGCACATTTTATGGGGTTTTTGTCGCATTTTTACACAAAGAAACCCACAAAAAGTAACCCCCGGTCGGCGCAACCATTCTTGTCAAAAGCTTTTACTCCACCTGATTCTGTGCGGGACTCAGTTGGCCAGAAAACAGGAATAGGCCGGGTTCTCTGTTTCATCCCAGAAGGGGAATTGCAATTGCTGCAGCACCTCCAGGAGCGCACTCCGGGCAGCTGGCACAACCTGCAGCCCAACCAGAACCCTGCCAAAGGCAGCACCGTGGTTGCGGTAGTGAAACAGGGTAATATTCCAGCGCCCCTCCAAGTGTTCAAGGAATGTGCGCAGGGCGCCTGGCCGCTCGGGAAATTCAAAGCGATATACGACTTCATCGCGCAATCCCGGCACCCGGCCACCCACGAGGTGGCGGATATGCAATTTGGCCATCTCATTATCGGTGAGATCGGTTACCCCATAGCCGCCCGCTTCCAGTTTGCCGATCAATCGCTGCCTGTCGTCATCGGCGCTCACCTGCAGACCCACAAAGATATGGGCTTCCTCGTCACTGGCATAGCGGTAATTAAACTCGGTGATGGCGCGATCTCCCAAATCCCGACAAAAGCGCAGGTAGCTGCCGGGGTGCTCGGGTATGCGCACCGCGAGCACCACCTCGCGCTTCTCACCGATTTCCGTGCGCTCGCTGATATAGCGCAGCCGGTCGAAATTGAGATTGGCCCCACTGCACACCGTGGCCAGAGCGGCGTTGCGACACTCGTTCTGCCCGGTAAATTTCTTCAACCCCGCCAGCCCCACTGCACCGGCGGGCTCGGCGATGGAACGGGTATCTTCAAAAATATCCTTGATGGCGGCACAAATCTCGTCCGTGCTCACGGTAATCACACCGTCCAGAGTTTCACTCAGCACCCGAAAAGTCTCCTCGCCGATCTCGGCTACGGCAACACCGTCGGCAAACAGTCCCACTTGCGGGAGGCGCACCCGTTTACCGCCTGCCAGAGCGGCTTTGAGGCAGGCGGCGTCCTCGGGCTCAACCCCGTACACCCTGGTCTCCGGTCTCACATACTTGATAAAGGCGGCCATACCCGCAGCCAGCCCGCCACCACCTACCGGAATAAATACGGCTTTCAGCTCGCCGGGGTGCTGGCGCAGCATTTCCATGGCCACGGTGCCCTGACCCGCGATCACATCGGGGTCATCATAAGGATGGACAAAGACCAGGCCCCGCGCCTCAACCAGTTGCCGCGCACGCGCAGCCGCCTCGTCAAACGTATCCCCGTGCAGCACCACCTCAGCACCGCGCATACGTACCGCGTTGACCTTGATATGTGGGGTTGTCTTTGGCATCACAATCGTGGCGCGCACCCCCAACTGTGCTGCCCCCAGAGCCAGACCTTGTGCATGGTTGCCCGCAGAGGCGGCGATAACCCCGCGTGCCCGCTGCTCCGGCGGTAGCTGCAGCAGTTTGTTATAGGCACCGCGTATCTTGAAGGAAAATACCGGTTGCAGATCCTCTCGCTTAAGCAAAATACGGTTGTTGAACCGGTGGGACAACTGGCGCATCTGCTGCAATGGTGTCTCGGTAGCGACATCATAAATGCGCGCGTCTAAAATGCGCTTGATATAGGACTTGGGCATAGCGTGTTTCGGTAGCCGTTGCGTATCATTACTTTGCGCGACTCAGGGGAGGGGAGCTGCAGGCGCACACCTTCGGCAGGCCAGTCTAAGCCCTTACAGGCACATTTGCCATAAATTTTACGATATTGCGCTTTTTTATATCAAATAATATAAGCAAGCCCGATATAATTGCTGAGGAAATTATCCTTAAGATGACCCAGGATGAATTGAAGCTTGCTTCCGCGCGCGCGGCTGTCGACTATATCGCCCCACACCTGGAAACCGGCTCCATCGTCGGTATCGGTACCGGTTCTACAGCGAACTTCTTTATCGATCACCTGTCAGGGATCAAGGGCAAGTTCGACGGTGCTGTGGCCAGCTCCGAAGCCTCCGCCGAGCGACTCAAGTCCCACGGTATTCCGGTTTATGAGTTGAACTGTGTCGACAGTATCCAGTTCTATGTGGACGGTACCGATGAGGTCAACCCGACACTCGAGCTGATCAAAGGGGGAGGGGCGGCCCTGACCCGGGAGAAAATAGTCGCAGCCTGTGCCGACCTGTTTATCTGTATTGCCGATGAGAGCAAGTGGGTCGAGACACTTGGCGCGTTTCCGCTGCCGGTGGAAGTGATTCCCATGGCGCGCGCGCTGGTAGCCCGCGAGCTGGTAAAACTGGGGGGGGACCCTGTGTATCGCCAGGGTGTGATCACGGACAATGGCAATGCAATCCTGGACGTGTATAACCTAAAGATCCACCAGCCCATTGACCTGGAAGAGACGATCAACAATATCACCGGGGTAGTGACCAACGGCATCTTTGCCAGGCGCCCGGCAGACCTGTTGCTGCTCAGTACCGGCACAGGGGTAAAAAACATCACCGGTTAACTGTGTTCTATGGCTATGCGACAAAACAGGAAAAAGAGGATACTGGCAGTATTGATGACCGCCGCGGCACTGAGTATCGGCTGTGCCACCAGCCCACCGGATAATCCCGATGACCTCTGTTCCATCTTTCGCGACAAGAAAGGCTGGTACGCAGACGCCAGGGGAGCAGAGAAAAAGTGGGGCTCACCAATTGCAACCATGATGGCAATCCTGCACCAGGAGTCCCGCTTCGTATCCGATGCCCGCCCACCCCGCAGCAAGATACTGGGCTTTATCCCCGGACCGCGCCCCTCGGACGCTTATGGCTACACCCAGGCCCTGGGTACCACTTGGCGCGATTATCAGCGTTCCACATTCAGATATGGGGCGGATCGCGATGATTTCGGAGATGCTGTCGACTTTGTCGGCTGGTATAACAATACCAGTGCGCGCCGATGCCAGATCCGCTCGAATGACACCTACCATTTATACCTGGCCTACCACGAGGGCCACGGAGGCTTTAACCGGCGCAGTTTTAAAAACAAGGCCTGGCTCAAGCAGGTCTCCCAAAAAGTATCCGCACAGGCACAGCACTATCAGCAACAGCTCAATCGCTGTGAGTCGTCCCTGAACAGGCGCAAGAAGCTCTTCGGCCTTTTTTAAGCTCTAGGTACTGCCGGCAAAAAAACCGTGCCTGGCGGAGAATTACACAACAGGCTCCCTGAAACTGGCTACCCTAAAACTAATGTCCCAGAACTGAGGCCTCGGCCGCCTGCCAGTTCCCCCCACCGACTCGTGTATGAAGCCGGTAGCCCTTACGTGACGCTGGGCGCTCCCCCAGACAAGCAAAAGCGTCCACCGACCTTCTGGAGAGCCCAATGAAGTTTTTTTCAACCTTCCTCGCGCTATCTGCCCTGCTGCTCACCGTGCCGGTTTCCCTGGCGCAACCTGCAGCCCCACAGACAGAGGTATCGAAAGTCTCTTTCAGTGAACCTCAACTCAAACAGTTTGCGGAAGCCTATCGTGCAATTGTGGTGTTGAGCCGCGAGTACGCGCCCAAACTCAAGGCTGCCAGCGATATTCGCGAAGCAGAGGCCCTCAACAAGGAGGCCCAGGGCAAAATGGTCGCGGCGATTGAAAAAACAGGACTGTCGAAAAGCAAATACCAGGAAATCGCCAACAGCATCAAATCCAATCCGGCTTTACTGGAAAAGGTCAACAAACTCCTGCAACAGCCCCAACCACAACCGCAATAGCCAATCCCAGCGGCACGCCACAGTCACCGGGTGTGCCGTTTTAATCCAGCGTAACCTCCAGTAACCGGCAAATAGCCGGCAAATTGCGTTTCACCCAATCTCTGTCAAAAGAGCCCCAGTCGCACAGCCGATAGTAGCCATCATTGTGGCGCACGCCTTCCTGGATAAACGTTACCCTGGTGCCATGACCAGGCAGCCCCTTGGCGATGATGTCTTGTATAGTACGCCGCGGCCAGCCGGTAGCCGCCTCCAGTGCAGGGTTGTTTGGGCGAGGAATCTGTTCGATTAAATACGCAATCAACATACGCCGACAGATCGTCGGGTTCAACTGCGCTTCAATGTGTGCTGACGGCATGCAACTACTCCTTCAGAACCTGGTTACTTGAATGGCCAACCCAAATGACTTGCAGGTCTAAGCAATAAACGAACAGCGGGCCCCAGGCCACAGACTTTTACACAACAACCACAACAGCACCAGACAAATTCCAGCTTATCCGTACTGCCCAGCGGACTTGTCCCTTTCTGACACTCGGCGGCAATAAACCTGACTTTCTCACGCGCTTTACGCATAATCCCGCTTGCATCTGATAAAACACATGCGCCATACACCATATTATTGAGGGTTGAGAGAGTGGAAAGCGTGACACCCAACCTCCGTGAAACGGGCCCAGGGATCCTCGCCGCTGCAGTGCGCGCCCTGCTGGCCGGCGCTCAAGCAGCAGGACTGGACTGCCAGCAGCTGTTGCGTGACAGTGGCATTGATCCCGCCCGGCTCGAGAACCCGGAGGGCCGCATCGGCCGGGAAGAAGTGGCCAGCCTCCTGCGCCTGAAGTGGGATCTGTTGAACGACGAGTCCGGTGGCTTCCTATTACGCCCCTGGCTACCAGGCACCTTCGCCATGATGGGCCACGCCTGTATCAGCTGCCCCAACCTGCACCGGGCCTTATTGCGTTCCGCGCGCTTTATCCACATGGTCAGCGACGACCTGCAGATCAGGCTGGTGGAGGACGGCGAGGAGGCCCACCTGATCTTTCACCACGGCAACGAAAAGAAGCTGCCCAACCAGATTTTTGTGGAGTCCATCGCGGTTATCTGGCTGCGCTTTTTCAGTTGGCTGATCGACCGCACCATTCTGCTGGAGCGTGTGTTGCTGGCATTCCCACCACCGGACTACAATGAAGACTACAGTGATATGTTCCCCTGCAGACACTATTTCAACCAGTCAGAGACCTGCCTGGTTTTCAGCACCCGCTACCTGCAGCTGCCTCTGGTACGCGATGCGCAACAGCTGGCGGAGTTTTTGTCCCGCGCACCGGAATGCCTGCTGACCCAATATAAGTCTGACCGCAGCTTTACCGGCCGTATACGCCGTATGCTGCAACAGCAAAACAGTATTGAAAATCTTTCCCTGGATGATGTTGCAGCGCGCCTCTATACCTCCCCGCAAACGCTACGCAGACGTCTCAAGGAGGAAGGCAACAGCTGGCAGGACATCAAGGATTCCGTACGCCGCGATATGGCGGTTTACCAGTTAAAACAACAGGAGACTGCTGTTGCAGAAATCGCCGAGCGGCTCGGTTTTTCCGAACCCAGCGCTTTTAATCGCGCCTTTAAAAAATGGACAGGGCTCGCTCCCGGTGCCTACCGGGAGAAATTCCGCAACTATTAATCCTATAAAAAACCATACCCCGTAACTCTCTGTTGGTTTTGTTCGGGGTATACCGGCGCAACGGTGTAATTGCACATTTTCAGGACATCGGCCATGGGACCAATGGAAAAATACACCAGGAATTTTTAGAGGTCGTACAAAAAGATACTCAATAAAGGATTAAATACCCTATTTCGTAGCTACGCTGTTTTTATCCAGTCCACAACTAAGTGCCAACTGAATAATGGTACTGAGACTGCTTAAA